>JBAVOA010000573.1:0-14250 GCA_049691635.1 Aestuariivirga sp.
CGCTTTAGCAAGCACGCCACTGGCGCCGCCAACATCATCTTCGACCTCAGTGACAAGCCGATTTGCCCGGGACAAAAGGCCGCTGACATCCAGCTTCGCGCCATACATTCCGTTATGGACCCTTCCATAGATGTATCGGCCAATCACGCCGCTTAACGAAACGATGATCATTGAGAAAAGAGCCACATTGCTGTTGGTGGCACCGGTGGAGAAGTTGGAATGAAACAGGATAAGCAGCGGCCCCAAGACGCCAAGTACCATATGCCAACGGAACCAAAAACCCGATTGCAGTCCATTTCGAAGTAACCGCGTCCGTTTCACAACTGGATATGCAAGTAGCGACAGCATCATAATTCCACCGGCAATTCCCAGCGCGTAGCCCAGCCCCTCACCTGGAACAAGGATTTCTCTGCTCTTGATCAGAAAACCCGTGAGCACCGCCGCAAACAAGGAAATTGCAAACACGCTGGACAACCAGCTGAAGCGGTCGACGGAAAGGGATTTGTGAGCAGTCGGCGTGCGTAAATTTTTATATGAATTGATATTAACATTTTTGTCTGAACCAACAGCATTTATTTTTACTTCTACTCTTGCTGCTCGACTGACCATCACGTTACTCAAACTCCGGAAGATCAAAAACGCCTTTAATACTTACACTAACCTGACATTTCCCTGACAGGAACAAAATCCAATCATTGCCATAATTGTGTTACACTTTTATGTATATACGTGGTTACCACGAATCGTAAAATTCACTTGAACAAGCCGCAGAAAGCCAGCCAATGATTGTTGAACTTGGTCACTTTGCCCTCCTGCTAGCGCTGATGACGAGTCTGATCCAAGCTACGCTGCCGCTCATTGGCGCCAATCGAAACGATGCATCTTTGATGGCGTTGGCAAGTTACTGTGGGGTGACTTCTTTCCTGCTCGTCGCCCTCGCCTTTGCTAGCATTACCTACGCATTCATGACATCAGACTTTTCAGTGCAGCTGGTTGCCGCAAACTCCCAGATTGCGAAGCCGCTTATCTACAAGATGACCGGTGTTTGGGCGAATCACGAAGGGTCAATGCTGCTATGGGTTCTCATCCTGGTAATATTTTCGGCGGCAATCGCGGTGTTCGGGAAAAACCTTCCGGCGCCGCTTAAAGCGCGCGTTCTGGCGGTGCAAGGCATGATCGCCAGTGCATTTTTGCTTTTCCTTACGCTCACCTCAAATCCCTTTATACGACTTGCCATACCGCCGGCAGATGGCAATGGAATGAACCCAATGTTGCAGGACCCAGGCCTGGCCGTTCACCCACCTTGCCTTTATGTGGGATACGTTGGATTTTCCGTTGCATTCTCTTTTGCGGTTGCAGCCTTGATCGAAGGGAAGATCGATGCAGCTTGGGCGCGATGGGTCAGGCCATGGGTGCTTGCAGCTTGGTGTTTTCTGACCATGGGTATCACACTTGGCAGTTTTTGGGCGTATTACATTCTCGGTTGGGGTGGTTGGTGGTTTTGGGACCCCGTTGAGAACGTGTCGTTTATGCCATGGCTGGCGGGAACCGCCTTGCTGCATTCGGCCCTTGTTGTTGAGCGGCGTCACGCCTTGGTTACTTGGACCATCCTGCTTGCAATCCTCACGTTCTCACTTAGCTTGATTGGAACCTTTGTGGTGCGCTCCGGGGTACTCACGAGTGTCCATTCATTTGCACAGGATCCGGCGCGCGGCGTATTCATTCTGATGATACTGTTGGCAGCGACGGGTGGAGCATTGGTTCTGTATGCACTCCGCATACCCGCGGTAAAGGCAGGCGTTCCTTTCGCAATCGTCAGCAGAGAGGCCAGTCTCCTGTTGAATAATGCCTTCCTGACTGTTGCTTGTGCAACCGTTTTCATTGGAACATTCTATCCCCTGTTCATTGACCTGATTGGCAAAGACAAAATTTCAGTGGGGCCGCCTTACTACAACATTACGTTTGTTCCATTGTTTATGCCCTTGCTGGCCATGATGGTCATAGGACCGTTCTTCAAGTGGAAACGCGACAGCTTCGGTGCAGTCATGCATAAGCTGAAAGTTCCGTTTTTCTTGTCGATAATCATTGGTGGAATGGTATTTGTATTTTCTGGCCAAAAAGTACTTACTGCAATTGGCCTCTCCCTCTCCGTTTGGGTCATTGCGGGTTCACTCTGGCTTCTCATAAAGCGGGCCCGGTTAGGAAGTATTGCGTTGAATGAGTCACTGGCCGTACTGCGCAGTAGCCCCCGCTCATTTTATGGCATGGTTTTGGCACATCTTGGTCTGGGTCTTGTCGTTGGTGCAATAACAACTGTGATGACCTGGCAAAGAGAAAATATTCTCGCTATGAGACCAGGTGAGTCGACCACGATTGGAAGCTATGACGTGCTGTTCCAGTCAGTGCGACAGTTTCCAGGCCCAAACTACGATGCTGAACAAGGCAGATTTGACATATCTTCGGACGGGAAGATATTTGCGGTACTGACCGCCGAACGGAGATTCTATCCGCTGCAACAGCGCGAGATAGCGCACACCGGAATAAGAACAAACCTTATTTCCAATGTGTATGTGGCGCTGGGGGAGCCTAACGACCAAGGCCGCTATACCGTTAGGTTGTACTATCACCCGCTGGCTCCCTGGCTCTGGATAGGCGGCTTCACCATGGCACTTGGGGGCTTTATTTCCCTTTCCGACCGCCGGTTCCGTATCGGTGTTCCACAAAAAGAATCCCAGGTGTCCTACACACCAATGCAAGCAGCGGCTGCAATGACATGATCTGGGGGAACCGTCTTTATACCATTCTGCCCGTGGTGGTATTCGCAGCCTTGGCTGTTTCACTCAGCCTTAGCCTCACTCACGATCCTAAAGTTATTCCCTCGATGCTGCAGGATAGGCCATTGCCGAATTTTGAACTCCCACCGTTGATCCGTAACCAGTCATCGCTCAGAAGTGATGAGATTTCTGCGCGTGGCTTCACAATCATCAATGTGTTTTCGTCCTGGTGCGGTGGGTGTCGCAATGAACACCCTATGCTGTTGCAACTGGCGAAGGACAAGCGCTTCACCCTTATAGGCCTGAACTGGAAAGACGACCCGGAAAATGCGCGAAAATTTCTTGAGACGTATGGCAATCCATTTGTGAAGGTGGGTGCCGATATATCAGGGCGCACAGGTATCGATCTCGGCGTTAGTGGCGTACCCGAAACTTTCCTGATTGATACCCACGGGCGGGTTCGTTTGAGGATACCCGGGCCACTGTCCCCGGAAATCTGGAAGAATGAATTCGAGCACCTCCTCTCTCCCGAAGAGCCTACTTCATGAGTCATATCCGCCCAAAATCGATGCTGGCCATTTGCTTCATCACCTGCTTCATTTTCATTACCACGGCAGGTCAATCTGTCGCTGTCTTGCCCGATGAAGTGTTGAAAGATGCGGCCCTCGAAGCAAGAGCACGTTCCATCAGCAAGGATTTGCGTTGTTTGGTTTGTCAGAATCAATCAATTGATGATTCCAATGCTCCACTTGCCAAGGATCTCCGCGTCATCGTGCGTGAGCGATTGACAGCGGGAGATTCCAACGAACAGGCGGTTGACTATATTGTGGCGCGGTACGGGAACTACGTGTTGTTGAAACCCCCTTTTCAGCAAGACACGGCCCTTTTGTGGCTCGCGCCGTTTCTGGTTCTACTTGCCGCATTGGGCGTGACCGCTGGCTACTTGCGCAAGCGGTCTTTCACTGAAACAGGCATTCCAATTCCGCTCAACGAAGAAGACTTGGCAAGTATCACGTTCCAATCGAAGGATAGTTAAGATGATTTTTGGGTTGCTGTTGACTGTTCTCTGCAGTGCTGCTGCCGTGGCGATTTCAATTCCACTCATTCGCCGCTATGAGAACAATTTGACCGAAAAAGCCATCAGCGTTGCTGTCTATCGGGACCAGTTAAAGGAGCTCGAAAAAGACGTCACGGCAGGAACCATCAGTCCATCGGATGCCGATAGCTCCAAGATTGAAATTCAACGCCGGCTCCTTGCCGCGACCCGGAATGCAGAAACCACAAAGCCACTGGCTCCGGCCTGGAAAAAGCTGGCACTTGTCTCTTCGGCAGGACTAGTCATATTGGGTGGCGTAAACCTCTATGCCTACATGGGAAGCCCGGAACTTTCCAATGTATCCGCATCATTGCAGACCACCTCCGCAGTTGCGATGGACATACAGCAATCGCCTGTTGTCCAAACGCCAAGCGGATCAACCTCCCAGGTCCTGCCAAATCAGGTCGGGGATATGATCGGCAAGCTGGCCCAGCGCCTCAGAAACAATCCTGATGATGCTGAAGGCTGGCGCATGTTGGGGTGGTCATATTTCAATACGCAAAAGTATCAGGATTCTGTCGAATCCTATGCCAAAGCAGTGGCCCTTGAGCCTGACAACATTGACTATAAGTCAGCCTACGCTGAATCCTTAGTGCAGGCGGCCCAAGGCATTGTAACACCGTCAGCACAGGTTATCGTCACGGAAGTGCTGGTGAAGAATCCAAAAGAAGAGCGTGCGCGTTTCTACGATGCGCTAGGCCATGAACAAGCAGGTGACCAGACTGGAGCGCTGGACCGCTGGCTTTCATTGCTTGCGGACGCCCCGCTTGATGCCCCCTGGCGTGATGATGTGAAGCAGCGCGTAGCGGATCTCGGGAAAGCGACAAACCGCAATGTGAGTGAAGCACTTGCCCTTCCCAGCCTGCCGGCGTCGAGTGAAAAGCAATTGGGACAGGCCGACCAAAACGCAGTGGTCGACGATATGATCTCCAAACTTGCTGCAAAACTGGATAAAACTCCCAAGGACCGGGATGGCTGGGCCATGATGATACGCTCCCGCCTGGTAAAAGGCGACACGGAAGGCGCGGATCAGGCCTTTGCGAAAGCCCAGGAAATATTCAAGGGAGACACTGCAACGCTGGAAGGATTGAAAGGCATCATCCAGTCGCGTGCCACGGGGTCGATTGCAGCGGCACCGGCAATAAGCGATGCAGACAAGGCCGCGGTTCTGGCACTTCCGGCTGCTGATCAGCAGGAGATGATCAAGGGCATGGTTCAGCGGCTTGCCATGCGCCTGGACGGCAATCCCAATGACAGTGAGGGATGGATCAAGCTCATGCGCGCCTACATGGTAATGCAGGACAAAGTCAAAGCCAATGAGGCCAAGGGCAAAGCCCTTGCGGCATTTTCCAACGATCCCGAGAATCGACGCAAGATAGAAGCGGCAGCGCTCGAAATTGGCGTGAAGTAGCAAGAGTGGAGGTGCAATCTGGGCTATCTCTGGCCATACCTGATTTTCTTTGTTGTCGTAATATTGATCTATTTCAATCGGCAGAAGAAGATTGAGGAACGCAGCCTGGCCGTCAAGACAGCGGCAGTTGAGGCGGGTCTTACCGAGCCAAACTCCCTCCATCCCGTAATTGATCCATCCGTTTGCCTCGGTTGCGCCACATGTGTGCGTGCGTGTCCTGAAGGCGATGTACTTGGCATCATCGGCGGCAAGGCCGAACTGGTTGAGCCTACTCATTGTATTGGCCATGGCGCCTGCAAGACGGCGTGTCCGACGCAAGCCATTGATCTCGTCTTCGGCAGCGCCGAACGCGGAGTTGATCTACCCCGCGTTGATCCAAGCTTCCAGACCAATGTGCCTGGTGTCTTTATTGCCGGCGAACTTGGCGGCATGGGCTTGATCCGAAATGCTGTCGAACAAGGACGGCAGGCGGTTGAAAGTGTAAAGACATTGAGCGGATTGGGACAATCCGACAGGTACGATCTCGCAATCATTGGAGCCGGACCTGCGGGATTTTCTGCCGCTTTGGCTGCCAAGCAGGCGGGACTATCTTACATCGTCATTGAACAGGATGATTTGGGCGGAACGGTTTTCAAATATCCACGTGGCAAAGTTGTGATGACTCAACCCGTGAAACTGCCCATCGTAGGCAGCGTAAACTTCCGCGAAGTCACCAAGGAAAAGCTATTGGAGTTCTGGCGAAACATAGAATCTCAACAGGCCTTGAATATCAGCTATCGCGATAGAGTTGAAAGACTGGTGAAGGTGGATGACGGCTTCGAAGTTCAATCACAATCCGGCTCCATCAGATGCCGCGCTGTTCTTCTGTCTATCGGCAGACGCGGCACACCACGTAAACTTGGGATTCCGGGAGAGGAACAGCAGAAGGTAGTCTACCAGCTTATCGACCCCGAACAGTATAGGGGACAACATGTCTTGGTAGTAGGAGGTGGCGACTCTGCCCTTGAAGCCGCCACAAGCATCGCCGACCAGCCAGGGACAACAGTTACGCTGTCCTACCGGAGTGACGCCTTTGGAAGGGCGCGAACAAAGAATCGCGAGAAAGTCACGGCACAAATGCAAGCAGGCAGGCTGAACGTAATGCTCAAATCTCAACCTGTGAGGATAGCTGAAAGTGAAATCGAAATCACTCATGCCAGCGGGAAGCTTACAATTCGCAACGATGCTGTCATTGTTTGCGCCGGCGGTATCCTGCCGACTGATTTTCTCAGGTCCATCGGCATAGACATGGAGACCAAGTATGGGACTGCATAGGCTCATGAAAGCCAGCTGTACCTCGGCAATTGTTGCAGCGTTTTCCGCAATCATTCTTGCTTTGCCAACCTTCCCTGCCGGTACTCCGAATGTCGACAAGTTAATTATTAGACGCAACTACAACGCAGCATTTGTGGTTCTCACTATGCAAGCAAATACTGGCGACGCGGTTGCCCAGTTTCGCTTGGGAACGCTCTACAGACTGGGTCTTGGCACGGCGCGCGATGAAGTAGCTGCCGCCGGCTGGTTTGCACGGTCTGCAAAGGCAGGCAATGCCAGCGCCGTCCTTGTCCTAAAGCGCATGGCCTCGAAGACACCCGCAACACCGAAGAAGCCAGCCAACGCGATCAACACGGACCAGGTTTCCACTGGAACAGGCATCGCCCTCGATAGACTGCCCCCAAGACCTGCGGGTCAAGCTGACTGGATTACACTTGCATCGGCGCGCAACCAGGAGCGCACGCTAAAAACTCTGCTGGAAAATCTAAAAGCTGCAGACCTCAACAAGAGAACGGGCGGTGCTATCGCAGTAGCAGCTCGCACGTCGAATATTCAATCTCTTGCAGCACTCATCGCAGCGGGCGGCGATGTGAATCAGGCAGATGTCCGCGGAGTAACGCCACTTATGCGCGCTGTTGAAAGCAGGAATGTTGACTCAGTTGACGCCGTTTTGCAGGGGAAGCCTGATCTTCTTAAAGCAGATCAAGCTGGAAACACGGCGATGGGCCTCGCTGCCAAGAGGTGTCAGCCAAATATCATGCATATCCTGCTAGAATCTGGTGCAGATTTTGGAGGTACTGGTGGTGTGGAGTCTCCGCTCGTGAATACGGTCAAATATTGCGCTGATTGGTTGCCGTTTGTGCGTTTTCTGCCGGCGATGGACACTAATATGACAGACAAACGTGGCCGCTCGGCTGCCTGGTATGCCGCTGCAAATGGCAATTTGCAGGCTCTCGAAAAACTTCTGGCGGCAGGCGCAAATCCTGGCCTTCCGGACAAGGACGGTTTCACACCGCTTCACGCGGCCGCAGTCAATGGTCAGCAGGATGTCGTCCGCTACATTATTTCGCGCGGCGGTCCCGCTTCTCCCGTTGCTTTGGACGGGACCACACCACTGATGTTGGCAACCTACAGCGGATGCCTGGAGTGCATGCAGCTGTTCATGGTGAATTTGACGAACATAAATGAGAAAAACTCTCACGGTGACACGGCCCTGATGTATGCGGTTCGCGGCGGGCACGGTGATCTTGCGAAGCGTCTGATTGACGACGGCGCAAACGCTAATGCCCGAAACGCCAATGATGACACGGCGCTCAAGCTGGCAAAGCGACTGCAACTGCCAGAACTTCAAACATTGCAATAGGAGGAGAATGCCGCATGGATTTTGAAAACTTCTTTATGTCCGAATTGGACAGGCTCCACGGCGAAGGCCGGTATCGCGTATTCACGGAACTTGAGCGGCAGGTTGGCAAATTTCCGCGAGCAGTTCGCCATACTTCGGACAGTAAGCAGGAAGTTACAGTCTGGTGCTCAAATGACTATCTAGGAATGGGGCAACATCCTGCCGTTCTCTCGGCCATGCATACTGCGCTTGACACATGGGGCGCGGGTGCAGGCGGAACGCGCAACATATCGGGAACCAACAAGGTCCATGTCGAGCTCGAAAGCGAGCTGGCCGATTTGCACGGCAAGGAAACGGCCTTGTTGTTTAATTCCGGCTATATGTCAAACTGGACAACTCTCGGGACGCTTGCATCGGCATTGCCGGAATGCATCGTGTATTCCGATGCCGGAAACCACGCTTCCATGATTGAAGGCATCCGCCACAGCCGCGCTGAAAAAGCGATCTTCAAGCACAACGATCCGGCTGATCTGGAACGCCATCTCAAAATAGCAGATCCGGCACGACCCAAGATCATCGCTTTTGAGTCCGTCTACTCCATGGATGGGGACTTCGGGCCGATCCGCGAATTCTGCGACATCGCGGACGCCTATGGCGCGATTACCTATCTCGATGAGGTTCACGGCGTGGGGCTCTATGGTCCATCTGGCGCAGGACTGGCAGAACGCGAAGGGCAGATGCAGCGTATCACGATAGTTGAAGGCACACTTGCCAAGGCCTTCGGCGTTGTAGGTGGCTATATTGCATCATCTGCAAGCATTTGCGATTTCGTGCGGAGCTTCGCTTCCGGTTTCATCTTTTCATCCTCGCTGCCGCCGGCTATTGCGGCAGGCGCACTTGCCTCAGTCAGGCATCTAAAGACCAGCGCGGACGAGAGGCGGCGCCTGCACGAACGTGTCGCAAAGGTCCGACTGGCCCTTGATCGCGCTGGCATCCCTCACATGCAAAACCAAAGCCATATCATTCCAGTTATAGTGGGTGACGCGGCGAAATGTAAATCGATCAGCGATTATCTTCTCGATGTGAATGGAATCTACCTTCAGCCAATAAATTACCCGACAGTAGCGCGCGGAACCGAGCGCCTGCGGCTCACGCCCACGCCTTTTCATACAGACGGCGATATCGACCATCTAGTCCGTTCTCTCGGAGGCCTATGGAAGCAGTGCGCCCTGAGTCGGGCCGTGGCGTAGCTGATAAAATTCAATGGGCAGCTATTGGCCTGACCAGATAGTCACGAGTAGCATAAAGAATGCGTAACCCGCCGCTGGAGTTTCGGCCAGCAGCTTTTAGAGTCTCCGGCAGCCAGTGTAACATCGGCGATGTTGTAAACGGTCGTTTTTTGAGGCTCCCTCATATCCAATTCAACGACCTCAGCTGTTTCGATGACTAGCCGCGACTGGAATGATAGAGTTGAAGAATGTCTTCGCGCCGGCAAAGCTCTGTGCCGGGGGTCATCACGGCAGCGGCACCGGCAGCAATGCCAAGCTTGAAGGCCTCTTCGGGTGACCTCCCTTGGGACATGGCCCAGACCATTGCACCAACAAAGCTGTCACCAGCTCCAACGGCCGACCGCACGCTGACAGGAATGGCGGGAAGTCTCAGGATTCCGGAGGCGCTTGCAAGCAACGCGCCGTCAGCTCCCATTGTCACGGCAACGAATTCCGCGGCACCGCGAGCAACAAGACCCGCAGCGACGTTGCGAATGCCTTCTTCATCGAGTTTCTGGCCCGCCAACTGTTCAAACTCGCCGCGACTGGGTTTCACGAGAAAGAGCCGCGCTGTTTCGAGCGCAACTTTCAATCCCGCGCCTGAGGTATCGAGCACGAATTTCAATCTTTTGCCCGCGGAGCTTCTAGCCATTCGTGCATAGGTATCCGCCGGCGCACCGAGGGGCAAGCTGCCACTGGCAACGACATAGCCTGAGGTCTGCGATAAAATCGCGTCGAAACAAGGCTCCATGTCTTCACGTTGAACCGGCGATCCGGCGGGAATGAAGCGGTATTCAAACCCCGTAGTCTTTTCCCGGACCATGAAAGAAATGCGCGTCTGGCCCGAGATCGGAATGCTGCGGCACCGGATATTGCATTCCTGCAGCAGGCGATCAAGAAAAGACCCCAGTTCGCCGCCGGCAAGATACACCGCCTCGGCATCGCCACCCAGCACGGCGATCACGCGCGCCACATTTATCCCACCGCCGCCGGGCTCATACTTCGTCGTTGTCATTCGCGTCTTGCGCGTTGGCCGCACGACCTCCGCTACCCCCGTCATGTCGATGGCGGGATTGAGCGTTATGGTCAAAATGGGGTGCATGAACGCATCGCGAAGCTTCGTTTCATTTGCCCGTCTGCATATGATCGCGTACACCAGCTACGCCACGAAGTCGCTCGGCTAAAACGCGGACGACATCGCGCAGGTGATCTGACTCCAGTGTGCCCGAAAGATCCACGAGACCATTGGACACTGTCACAGCGATTCGGGCATTTCTCAAAAGCGGGTTATCGGAAATTCGGGCGAGAATACTCAGTCTGAGGTTTGCGTCGCCAGAGGCCACGTCGCTGGGCCTTGCTGAAGCTATGATGCGAAGCACATCATGCCGGCTGAGAATGCCAGCGAGTCTGCCGTCGCGAAGTACCGGCAAGCGGCCAATTCCATGCCGGCTCATCATGGTCACAGCCTCACTCACTGGCGTCTCTTCCATAGCAACCACCACGTTGCCTGTCATGACATCGGCGACTTTCCAACTATGCTGCTTGACATAACTGCTCGATCGCTCTTCTGGCGTGGCGTCGGCCGGGTCACCGTCATCCGGTCGCACCGTCCCAAGTTCAATCCTACGCAATAGATCGCCCTCAGTCAGGATACCAATGAGGCGTCCATTGTCGTCAACTACAGGCAAACCGCTTACGCGTAGGTCAAGCATGATCTGCGCCGCATGCCAGACGCTACAGCTGGGATTGACCCACACCACTTCGCGACTCATCAGTTCCTTGACTCGCACTTCTTGCTCCAAGCCTTGCCCTGTCAGTTGCTCATGTTGTTCTATTGATGCGGGTGACGCATTGATACTGGTCAAAGTCAACAGCTCAAAAACCGGATTATGCATAACAATGCATGGAGCCGCCTTTTTCTAAAATTGAGTCTTGTAGGGAGAAGGAGCTGGTTGGCATGACCCTATGAATGGCACTGATGGCGGGATCACTGCGCTTGCCAAGCAATTAGAGGGTCAGCATGAGATCTGCCGGATGCGGCCAGCCAGTGATGGCAATTCTTTCTCGATCGAAGATGCTGCCAGTTCCAGGCCCTGATTCCGTCCAAGCGCTATGCCTTCTGCAACTGCCTTCACGACCTGCTCCGCCATTTGCTGATGTGGGCCTCCCAAGATAATTTCCTTTTCAGGTGAACCAAGAATCTCGTGCGCGGTCTTCAAATCTTTTTCCGTATATTTCATTTCCCTTGTCCCTGTCGCGAAGTGATTTTGCTTGAGTAAACCCTGTATCAATTTGCTGTTGGCGGAACTTCGTTCCGGATAACTATCAATTTCCCAAGATTTCGAACCTGTTGATCAGACCTATCTGGCGGTTTTTCTGTGCCAGCTGTTACGAGAAGCTATTGCATGCGCGACCGCTCGTCGAGAGGGATTGATTTTGACATTCTTTATCCCAGCGCCGAATTTCAATCGGGTGCAGACCTTGATGGCAGTGAATAGGTCCCGGCATTTACGTCAAGGCAGCCTCCGTGGCTGCGACCATTTGCTTTACAGCAAGAAAGCTGTCAGGCGTCACGGAAATCGAGTCGATCCCGGCAGACACCAGAAGGCGGGCGAAATCGGGATCATTGCTCGGCGCCTGGCCGCAAAGGCCGACCTTGCGGCCTGCGGCGTGGGCCCGTGATATCACCGTTTCGATCATCCATTGGACCGCCGGGTCGCGTTCCTGGAAGAGTTCGGCGAGCTCCTCAGAGTCACGATCCACGCCCAGTGTAAGTTGCGTGAGGTCATTCGAACCGATGGAAAAGCCGTCGAAGCGTTTTGCGAACTGTTCCGCCAGAATGACGTTCGAGGGGATTTCGCACATGACATAGACTTCAAGCCCGTTCTTTCCCCGGTCAAGGCCATTTTCCTTCATCACGGCCAGCACTTTGTCCGCTTCTTCGGGCGAACGGCAAAAGGGGATCATGACGATGACATTGTCAAAACCCATCTCATCGCGCAGCTTGCGGATTGCCCGGCATTCCAGCGCGAAGCCATCGCGATAGGCTTTGGAGTAGTAGCGCGAGGCGCCCCTGAACCCGATCATCGGGTTCTCTTCATGCGGTTCGAATTGGCGGCCGCCCAGCAGCGCGGCATACTCATTCGTCTTGAAATCGCTCATCCGCACGATTGTGGGGTTGGGATACCAGGTCGCCGCAATACGCGAGAGTCCCCGGGCAAGTTTCTCCACGAAGTACTCGACACGATCAGGGTAGCCGCGCGTCAGCCGATCAATCTCCTCGCGCGCCGCCGCGTCGTTGATCTTGTCAAACCGGGTCAGGGCGATGGGATGGATCTTGATCGCGTTGTTCACCACGAATTCCATCCTGGCGAGACCCACACCGTCCACAGGAAGCCGCCACCAGCGCGCCGCCGCTGCCGGATTGGCAAGGTTGAGCATCACCTTGGTCCGGGTCTGGGGCACCTCGTCGAGGGCCAGTTCTTCGACCACGAAATCTGCAATGCCGGAATAGACGATGCCGTGGTCGCCCTCCGCACAGGATACCGTGACCTCCTGCCCGTCATGCAGGACGTGCGTTGCGCTGCCGGTTCCGACAATTGCCGGCAGCCCCAGCTCGCGGCTGACAATCGCAGCGTGCGACGTACGTCCGCCATGATCGGTGATGATAGCGGAGGCGCGCTTCATGATGGGCACCCAGTCGGGATCGGTGGTCGACGTGACAAGGATTGCCCCGTCGACGAAACGGCCAATATCCGCAGCCGATTCAATCAGGCAGACTTCACCGGTCGCAACCGCTTCCCCGACGCTCAGGCCCTGCAGGAGTTTCGGCCCGGCCGATTTGATCGTGTAGGATTTGATCGAACCTAGCGCGGCGCGCGATTGAACCGTTTCGGGCCGCGCCTGTACGATGTAAAGCTGCCCGGTGTTTCCATCCTTGGCCCATTCCATGTCCATCGGTTGGCCGTAGTGCTTTTCGATCACGCAGGCATGGCGTGCAAGTTCCAGAATCTCGGCATCGCCCAGCACAAAGGCTTCGCGTTCCGCCTTGGAGGTTGGAACGTTCCGGGTGGCTTCGCCCGAGGCCGAAGCATAGATCATCTTCTTTTCTTTCTCCCCAAGGGCTTTTTCAAGGATCGGGACCAGCTTGGGATTGTCGAGGAACGGCTTGTAGACCTGATACTCGTCTGGGTTTACCGTGCCCTGGACAACATTCTCGCCAAGACCCCAGGCCGCGTTGATCAGGACAACCTTGTCAAAACCCGACTCGGTGTCGATCGAGAACATCACCCCGGAACCTCCGATGTCCGAGCGAACCATTTGCTGGACGCCCACGGACAGGGCCACTTGCGTATGCTCGAAACCCTTGAACTTGCGGTAGGTGATGGCCCGGTCGGTAAAGAGAGAGGCATAGCATCTGCGGCAGGCACTCAAGAGATCGGCCTCTCCTCTGACATTGAGGAACGTCTCCTGCTGCCCTGCGAAGCTCGCGTCCGGCAAATCCTCGGCGGTAGCGCTCGACCTGACGGCCACGGCAGGATCTGCATGACCCGCACGAACTGCAAGCTCGCGATACGCCCCCAGGATGTCGTCGCGAATATCCTCCGGCCATTGGCCTGCAGTGACAGCGGCCCTGATTTCGCTGCCCGCCACGTGCAGGCTGATCCTTTCTTCCTTGAGCGCTAGCAGCCGCTCTGCAATCACCTTGTCCAGCGCATTGGCGACGAGGAAGGCGCGGAAAGAATTAGCGGTGGTCGCAAAGCCTGGTGGCACACGAATGCCTTCTCCCGAAAGCGAGCGGACCATTTCGCCGAGCGAGGCATTCTTGCCTCCAACGATGCCGACATCACCGCGCGACAATTCCTCGAACCAGATCAGGCTATTCCTCTTGGTGGGCATCGGTCCCTCGGCAGCCATTAGAAGTCCCCGATGCCTACGCGTTTGGCTACGTCACGGCCTTGATCCGGATCAAGGTTCATGCATAGTTCTCAATGTATTGATCATACATGGGACTGAGCCAAGCCGACACACGGCTAAGTTGGGTC
>JBAVOA010000574.1:0-3444 GCA_049691635.1 Aestuariivirga sp.
TCGTCATCAACGACCCGCCCTACGGCACCGAGCGCACCTACAACGGTCTGCGTCTTGCATTGGCGCTGCTCAAAAACGATCCTGAATGCAAGATCACGGTATTCCTGATGGCCGATGCCGTCATTTCAGCCCGCAAGGGGCAGAAGACACCCGATGGCTACTACAACGTCGAGCGCATGCTCAAGCGCATCACCCTCGGCAGGAACCGCATTTTGCTCTGTGGCACCTGCATGGAGGCGCGCGGCATGACTGAGGCCGATATGGTCGACGGCGCGCACCGCAGCACGATGGACGAACTGGCGGCCGCAACTCTCGCGGCTGACAAAATCATGGTCTTTTAGGTTTGCGGGATCCCAGCAAGTGGCGCTTCCTGGAATCCGCGGCCATACGAGCCGCTGCATGTGGCGGAGGGCGGACTTTCAACCTTACGCACTGCCTGGAGACACAATCAGGAATTTTTTGCTTTCCCGGTGTCCGGCAATTCCAGCCTCCTAAAATGACTTGAGTATGCCCTCGCGCTCTTTGGGGCCAACGACGGATTGCAGTCCGGCGGGATCGGCACCGTCAATCCAGGCCATGACGGAGCGGGCGAGGTCGCGGCCGGCGGCGCGGAAATCCTCGTGGATGAAAATGATCTCGGGCCGCAGCAATTCCATCAGCTGGGTCGACTGCTTGGTCACCACGTCAATGTCCTGGCCGATCTTCAGGCCGGCGCGGATCAATCCGGCGCTCAAGGCAATTGCCGTGATGGCGGCGCTGCAGACAATTCCGCCGGGCCGGTCCTTCTGCTGGCCGAGTTCGAAGCCCTTTGCCATGATGTCGAGGGTGGGTGAATCAATGTCGATGTCGCTGATCCAATGCTCCTGCAAGCCAAACTCGCGCAGGCCCATTTCAAAACCGGCGCGGGTATGCTTCTGGAACATCAGGCCCGGAGGCGGCCCGATCAGGGCAACCTTCCTGTTCCCCTTTTCGACAATTCTCTTCACGGCCTCGAAGGCGAAGGCCTGGTTGTCGAAGTCGTGGAATGGATGGACAACATCCATGTCGGTCCGGCCGTGGGTGGCAAAGGGCATGGCGTGTTCCGCCAGGTAGCGCACGCGGGGGTCGTCGGGCTGGGTGCGCGACAGGATGATGCCGTCGGCGGAACCGGTTTCGACGATATAGCGGATGGGTTCCATGGGATCGGAGAGCGAATAGGGCGTCACCACCAAATGGTAGGAGGTTCCCGTCAGGGCTTCGGAAATTCCATAGACCATCTCGGAGACCAGCCCCATGCCCTCCTCTTTCGTATTGAGGACAAGGGCAATCACATTGGTCTTGCCGGTGCGCAGGCGAACCCCCGCACGGTTCGGCCGGTAGCCGATCTGCTTGGCCACGAGCTGCACCCGCTGCTTGGTGGCCCGGCTGATATCAGGCCCATCCTTCAGGGCCTGGGACACGGTTGAGACGCCGAGTCCGGTCATGAAGGCAATCGTCTTCAAGGTGGGGCGTTCACCGATCGGCGGTTCGATTTTTGTCATTGTTCAGGCGTCGCCCCAGAGACAGAAATTTCTTGCGAAGGCGCCATTGCTAGCATTCAGCAGCGCGAACGCCTAGGGATTCCTGAAACGATACAGTTGCTTGTTTTCTTCTGCATTGCAGCATTCCTGGAAAATTTGTTTTTGCCAAACTGAATCGTTGCAGAAGGATATTTTTTCAACTAGCTTAATTTCGTTAACTAAAAAAAATGGGAGGAATACATGCGTTACAGGTCCATGGTCGCGGCTCTTGTTGCCACTGTTTCGATGGCCTTTGTCGGCTCGGCGAGTGCAACTGATCTTGAAGTTACCCACTGGTGGACGTCCGGCGGCGAAGCCGCAGCTGTTGTCGAATTCGCCAAGGCTTTTGACGCGACGGGCAATCATTGGGTTGACGGCGCCATCGCCGGGTCCGGCGACGTGGCCCGCCCGATCATCATTTCCCGTATTCTCGGTGGCAACCCGATGGGTGCCACACAGCTCAATCCCGGCAAGGACGCCGATGACCTGGTCAAGGCCGGATTGATGGAAGACTTGACCGAACTCGCCAAGAAGGAAGACTGGGCCCATATCCTGCGCCCCGCCTCACAGCTGGCATCCTGCACCGTGGACGGCAAGGTTGTTTGCGTTCCGGTCAACCTGCACTCGGCCCAATGGATGTGGACCAACCGCAAGGTATTCAAGGACGCCGGCCTGGAGCCGCCGAAGAACTGGAATGAACTGATTGCCGATGCGCCTGCCCTGCAGGCCAAGGGCATCATCCCACTGTCCGTCGCCGAAGGCTGGCCGGTTGCCCTGATGATCGAGGATTTGACTGTTGCTGTTGCTGGCGTCGATAACTTTGTGAAGGTTTACAAGGATCGTGACCTCGGCGTTGCCGCTGGCCCAGAAATGGCCAAGGTGTTCCAGGCTGTTGATGCCGCCCGCAAACTGGTCGATCCCAAGACCATCGTGCCACAATGGAATGAAGCTGTTGGCCTCGTGATCAGCGGCAAGGCTGCGGCCAACGTGATGGGTGACTGGGCCGGTGGTGAGTTCCAGGTTGCCAAGATGAAGGCCGGCGAGGACTATGACTGCTTGCCTGGTCTTGGTGTTGAACCGGTGTTGAATACGGGTGGAGACGTGTTCTACTTCCCGAAGAACAAGGACCCGGAAGTGACCAAGGCACAACTTGTCCTGGCCCATACAATGGTGACCAAGGAAGTCCAAGTTGCCTTCAACCTCAAGAAGGGCTCGCTGCCAATGCGCGCCGACGTTGACCTCTCCGCGGCCAATGACTGCATGAAGAAGGGTCTCGAAATTCTTGACCATTCATCGAAAGTCTTCCCGAACAATGTGCAGATGATTGACCGTGACTCGCTCAACCAGATCCGCGACGTGATGAACGAGTTCTTCGCCAACCCGGCTGTAACAGCCGAGCAGGCGCAGGCCCAGTTTGTTGACATCATCAAGAAGGCTCCTCCGCTGTAAGACGGCGTAACCCAGCCTATCGGGCTGGCCCAGTTTGCAAAGCTGGGCCAGATCCTCTTATCTCTTGATCAGTCAGGAAGCACTGCGGCATGGATCGACCCAACCCGCTTTTCCGCAATCTCAATTCGAAGATTGCTTCGTTGCCGATGGTTCTCATCGTGCTCTTTGTATTCATTGGCGGCACGGCGTGGACGGTTGCTTCGTCTTTCACGAATATAAAGACACTGCCGATTTTTACGCCAACTGAATTCTACAATGCCTATGTCGGGTTCGCCCAATATGACCGCCTGTGGCACACACCGCGCTGGATTACCGCGATCACCAATCTTGCTATCTACGGCACACTCTATACGGTCTTCGCCTTTGTCATCGGATTTTGGCTGGCGGTGTTCATGGACCAGAAAATCCGCCTCGAAGGCGTGTTCCGCACCATTTACCTCTATCCCTTTGCGCTTTC
>JBAVOA010000575.1:0-9261 GCA_049691635.1 Aestuariivirga sp.
CATCATGTGCGAATGGCCGGGTTGCGAGAAGCCTTCGCGCCACAAGGCCCCAAAGGGCCGTGGCGCCGAAGGTCAGTTCCATAATTATTGCACCCAGCACGTGCAGGAATACAACAAGACCTATAATTACTTCGAAGGCATGAAAGACGATGCTGTGGTGGGCTTCCAGAAGGACGCCCAGACCGGCCATCGCCCCACCTGGAAGCTGGGCCAGAATTCCTATGCCAATATTAACGGCATGCGACGCAAGGCCCGCAATGTGAACGACCCCTTTGCCATGTTCACCCCACAAGCGGAAAGCATCAATCCAAAATTAGGCCGCTCCCTGCGCAAGAATGAAATCAAGGCGCTCAACACCCTGGGATTGGATGAGAATGCAACGGCCGAAAAGGCCAAATCCCAGTATAAAATTCTGGTAAAACGCCTCCATCCCGATGCCAATGGCGGCTCACGCGAGAATGAGGACACCCTGAAAGCGGTGATCCATGCCTACGACACATTGCGGGCCAGCGGTTTCTGCTAGCTGGTCTCATCTCCGGAACTTGCCGTGCCCTCTTGAACCGTTTAGAACCCGGAGCGCTTCATGACATGCTCGAAAAAGAAGAATGAATAGATGAATATTATGGCAAACGATGAGAACCACGGAATGCCCGATTCAACCGCCTCGGTCAGCCAGCTCTTCGGCTTTGAATCAAACATGATCGTACCGTGCTATACCACGGCCACTGAACACGTCCCCGATTTTGATGAAGACTATCTTTTTAACCGTGATACCACGCTCGCCATTCTGGCAGGTTTTGCCTTTAATCGTCGCGTGATGATCACCGGTTACCATGGTACTGGCAAATCAACCCATATTGAGCAGGTGGCCGCAAGGCTCAAGTGGCCTTGCATCCGCATCAATCTGGACAGCCACATCAGCCGTATCGATCTCATCGGCAAGGATGCTATCGTACTGCAGGACGGCAAGCAGATCACCGAATTCCGCGAAGGCATTCTGCCCTGGGCCTATCAGCGCAACGTGGCCCTCGTCTTTGATGAATATGATGCAGGCCGCCCTGACGTGATGTTCGTCATCCAGCGCATTCTCGAATCTTCCGGCAAGCTTACCCTGCTGGACCAATCCAAGGTGATCCGCCCCCACAAGGCCTTCCGCCTGTTCTCGACTGCCAATACCGTGGGTCTCGGCGATACCACCGGCCTCTACCATGGCACCCAGCAGATCAATCAGGCCCAGATGGACCGCTGGTCGATTGTCTCCGCCTTGAACTACCTGCCCCATGCCGAAGAAACCGGCATCGTGCTGGCCAAATGCAAGGGTTACGAAACCGAAAAGGGCAGAAAGACCATTGCCAACATGGTGCGCATTGCCGATCTAACCCGCAATGCTTTCATGCAAGGCGATCTGTCAACCGTGATGAGCCCGAGAACCGTCATCACTTGGGCCCAGAACGCCGAAATTTTTGGTGATATTGGTTTTGCCTTCCGGCTGACCTTTCTCAACAAGTGTGACGAACTTGAGCGTCCCATCGTCGCTGAATTCTACCAACGCTGCTTTGGTGAGGAATTGCCGGAATCATCCGCCCATGTGGCTATTGCCTGAAGGCACATGTGCCAATGGCAGAGACCCGTGAAGGCAAAGCAGAGGAATTCAAGCGCGTCCTGAGTACCGCGATGAAAACCATTGCCGATGATCCGGAATTGACCGTGAGCTTCGGCAACGAGGCCCCGGGCCTCTCAGGTAACAAAGCCAAGCTGCCGCAGGTCACCAACCAGTTTACGCCTAGTGACATTGCGATCACCCGTGGGCTCTCTGACAGCTTCGCCCTCCGGCTTTCCAATCACTCCGACCAGATTCACAGCAAATACCGGCCTGAGGGAAAGAATGCCCGCGCGGTTTTTGAAGCCGTCGAACAGGCCCGCATCGAGGCACTGGGGTCCAATGCCATGCCGGGCATGGCGCAGAATTTGACCGCCGCCCTGGAGGACCGTTTTGCCAAGGCCGTGGTCAACCGCTCCAGCAACCGCAAGGATACGCCGCTTGAGGAAGCAGTGGCCCTCATGGTGCGCGAACGCTTGACCGGCCAGGCGCCACCAGCCAATGCCAAGATGTATGTGGATCTCTGGCGTCCCTGGATCGAAGAAAAGGCCGCCGCCCGCCTCAGCAACCTGGGCAATGCCATTCACGATCAGACACAATTCGCCAGGGTATCACGCGATATCATCGCGGCCCTCGACATGGCCGACGAGCTTGGCGACGACCCTGATCAGTCAGACGAGACCAATGATCAGGAGGAGCCCGAACCAGACGCGGGCGAACGCCAGGAAACGGCCGATGGCGAAGAGCTGGAAAGCCAGCAGTCGGCCGCCGAAGAGCTGCAGGATTCAGAAGGCAATACCGACGCCTCCGAAATGGATTCCCAGCAGATGGATATGGATGACACTCCCGACGACATGGAGGGCGAAGAACAGGACGACGGCGACGAACCTTGGCGGCCCCAGCTTCCCTTCTCGTCCCTGTCGAACGACAATTTCTACAAGGTCCACACCAATCAGTTTGACGAGGAAATCGCCGCCGAAGACCTCTGTGACGCCGAGGAGCTATCAAGGCTCCGCAATTATCTCGACAAGCAACTGTCTAACCTCCAGGGCGTTGTGGCGCGCCTTGCCAACCGCCTCCAGCGCCGCCTCATGGCCCAGCAGAACCGCTCGTGGGATTTCGATCTCGAGGAAGGCGTGCTCAATACCGCCCGCCTCGTCCGCATTGTCATCGATCCCATGCATCCCCTATCCTTCAAGATGGAACAGGATACCAAGTTTCGCGATACGGTCGTCACTTTGCTTTTGGATAATTCAGGTTCCATGCGCGGCCGCCCCATCACGGTTGCCGCCACCTGCGCGGATATCTTGGCCAGAACCCTCGAGCGTTGCGGCGTGAAGGTTGAAATCTTGGGTTTCACCACCAAGGCCTGGAAGGGTGGCCAGTCCCGTGAAAAATGGCTGGGCGCTGGCAAACCCCCAAATCCCGGCAGGCTCAACGACCTGCGCCACATCATCTACAAATCCGCCGACCAGCCCTGGCGGCGGGCAAGGCGCAATCTTGGCCTGATGATGCGCGAAGGCCTGCTCAAGGAAAACATCGATGGCGAAGCCTTGATCTGGGCCCATAACCGCTTGCTGGCGCGCTCGGAGCAGCGCCGCATTCTGATGGTGATATCCGACGGCGCGCCGGTTGATGATTCAACTCTCTCGGTGAATTCCGGAAACTACCTTGAGCGGCATCTGCGCCAGGTCATTTCCGATATCGAAGGAAAATCTCCCGTTGAACTTATAGCCATCGGTATTGGCCACGACGTGACCCGCTATTATAAGCGCGCCGTGACCATCATTGACGCCGAAGAGTTGGGCGGTGCCATGACCGAAAAACTGGCCGAGCTCTTCGAGGAAAACGCCGCCCTGGATAAGCGCGGCGCTGCCACTCCGCGCCGGCGCGTACGCGCGTGAAGGCAGTCTTGCTTTCGCTGGGATTGCTGTTCGGACTTGTAGCCTCTCCCGCCATAGCCGAGCCATTGACCATCACATCGGCAAGCCTCAACCGCTTCGCGCTCCTGACCAATGCCACAAGCTTTGGTCCTTTCACCTGGCGTGGCGGCATCGAGCTGACCAGCCCAAATGAAAAATTTGGCGGCCTGTCCGGCCTCGTCATGGCCGACGAATGCACGGCCTTGCGCGCTGTCAGTGATGCGGGCCGCTGGATTACGGCCAAAGTGGCATACACGAATGATGTCCTGTCAGGGCTGGCCGATGCCTCCATCTCACCTATTCTCGACGCCAAGGGAAAGCCACCACGAGATAAGTCCTGGGGTGATGCGGAAGCTATCGCTGAAGGCCCCAACGGAAAGACCATTGTGGGGTTTGAGTCCCGCACCCGGGTGGGTGCCTACGCTCTGAGCAACAAAGGCATGAAAGCTACATTCGAGAATCTCAATCCTCCAAAGGAGATTGTGCAAGGTCCCCTTAACGGTGAACTCGAATCCGTCGGGTATTTTGCGGCCGGCGCATTCAAGGGTTTCTATCTTGCGGTCGCTGAAAGCAATGTTGATTCTCAGGGGCATACAAAGGCATGGGCATGGAATGGCAAACGTAACATTGCCTTTTCTATCAAACAACTCGAGAGCTACAAAATAACTGATCTTGCCATGCTCCCCAATGGCGATATTTTGCTCCTACAGCGCAGTTATGGAGCAATGACCTTGCCTGGCATGGCGATCAGCCGCTTTCCGGCGGGTGCCATCAAAGTGGGAAAAATAGTTCAGCCTGAAACGCTTTTGGAAGCACGGGTCCCTTTCTATGCCATCGACAACATGGAGGGCCTCGCGGTGTGTGAAAGAAATGGCGAGCTTCGCGTCAACATTCTCTCGGACAATAACTTCAGGACGGACTTGCAAAGAACCCTCCTGCTGCAATTTGCCTACACCCCATGAGCAGTACACCCCGCATCGAGACCAAGCGACTGATTCTGCGTGGGCATGCCATCCAGGATTTTGACGCCCTCCACGCCATGTGGACCGAACCTGCCGTCTATCGCCACATCATCGGTCGACCGCCAACACACGAAGAATCCTGGAACAGACTCCTCCGCTATGCGGGCCATTGGGCTCTGTTGGGTTATGGTTATTGGGCTGTGGAAGAACTAGCCACCGGCAAGTACATGGGTGAAATTGGATTTTCTGACTACCACCGTGACATTGATCCGCCGCTCGATGGGCGGCGCGAAATGGGCTGGGCGCTCAAGACAGAAGTCCATGGCAAGGGCTATGCAACTGAAGCCCTGGTCGCGATCACTGCCTGGGGCGATGCGCATTTTGCTGGCAAGGAAACATCCGCCATGATTGCCCCGGAAAACACGGCTTCAATTCGCCTTGCTGAAAAAATCGGTTTCGCGAAAAAGCTGGAAACCACCTACAAGGACGAACCTACGCTCGTGTTCTATCGCGCCCCTAAGTCTTAACTTCATATTTTTCGAGAAATTCCGCGGCACTGAGCAACCGCATGTCGTCCACAGCCGTGGCCAGCCTGTCATGCTCCCAATCCCACCAGGCAAGTGAAACAATCCGTTCACTGATCTTTGTTTCAAACCGCCAACGCAAGAACCGGGCTGGAACCCCGGTGACGATAGCAAAGGGCTCCACATCATGGGTCACGATGGCACCCGCCGCCACGACCGCACCAATGCCGATCTTCACACCCGGCTTGATGATGGCTCCATGCCCGATCCAGGCATCGTGGCCGATCTCAACCGTCTTCTCCCGACGCCTGTCACGGAATTCGCTATCAAGCTTGGCGCTGAGGAAATACTCATTGGCCCGGTAGGTGATCTTGTGCTGGCTCACCCGCTCGAGCGGATGCTCAAGCGCGTTGATCCGCGCGTTGGAGGCAATGGCGCAGAATTTTCCGATTCTCGCATAAATAACTTCCGCATGTCGCTCGACATAGGAATAATCGCCAAGCTCTGAATCGGAAAAGGCCACCCGTTCCTTGATCTCGGTGAAGCGCCCGAGCTTTGCGTTCCGCAACGTTGCAGAGGAGTGAATGATGGGCTCCCCGTCGCGCGTCGCGCTTGGGGAATGCCGCTTTGGTGGCTTGCTCATGGCCCGAACCTAAAACAAAAGCCGCCCGATTTGGAGCGGCTTGCGCAATTTCAATGAATGAGCCGGTCAGGCAGCAGCTTTTTCCTGCAACTTCTTAGCAATCGAGCTCTTGAGCTTGCGGGCCTTGTCTGAAAGCGCGTCGCTGTCGGCCTTCAACAGGAAGGCGTCAAGCCCGCCGCGATGCTCAACCGTCTTGAGTGCGTTAGCGCTGACACGGAAGCGGTAGGTAAGCCCCATGGCGTCACTGATCAGACTGACATTGCACAGGTTCGGCAGGAAACGCCTCCTGAGCTTGTTGTTGGCATGGCTAACGTTGTTGCCTGCCAGTGGGTTCTTGCCTGTCAACTCGCAAACTCGAGCCATAATACGTACTCCACGATGTAATAAAGGCCAGACCTCTCAAGGCCCGGCTCGGTTGGCGCTTCTATAGGTGGGGAGTCAACGCCGGTCAAGCAGAACGCCGACTATTTCCAAGAAAGACTGCCGTCTCACTTTAAGACAGCCCGGTTAACGGTCCAATCAAAAATTCTGCCTAAATCCTTGTGCTAGAACCAAATTCTAGTGGGGCATGGCAAGCCCACCACAATATCTTGTGAGAACAAAGAAGGAATACACGATAATCCGCGATTCGCCCACCTTCTGTTCTCAAACCAGAACGCTTCGTTAATTCGAAATATGGAACTCGCTCCTCCGCTTTTACCGTTTGTTAGCGGAGGGAAACAAATCTTAACGCCAAAGCTAAATTTTTAGCTACCCTTTGTCCCTAAAGCTCATGCGGAAAAAAATCTGCTCCCGCGAACTTCAAGCATCGGGCGGGAACAGAGAATGAATCCGCCATGAGTCAGCGATTCGGTCAGGCTTCGTTCTGCTTTGAATCCAAAGATTACCCAGTCGGAGCAATTTGACACATCTTCGAAAAATCGGAGCCTTCGGTTGACATCAGCCAATTCACATCTACTTTAACCTCATGCCTCCAATTCACACCGTCACTGCCGTATTGGGACCCACCAATACTGGAAAGACCCATTTGGCGGTAGAGCGCATGCTGGCCCATGGCGGCGGCATGATCGGTTTGCCGCTAAGGCTCTTGGCGCGCGAGATCTATGACCGTGTGCGGCTCAAGGTCGGTGACCATGCCGTGGCGCTGGTGACCGGCGAGGAAAAGATCATTCCCGCCGCACCGCGCTATTGGGTGGCGACCGTCGAGGCGATGCCGCCCGATATCAGCGTACCCTTTCTTGCGATCGATGAAGTCCAGCTTTGCGCCGATTTTGAACGCGGCCACATCTTCACCGACCGCATCTTTCACAGGCGTGGCACCGAGGAAACCATGCTTCTGGGGGCAGCCACCATGAAGCCCATCCTCGAAGCCATGCTGCCCAAAACCAGTTTCATCTCGCGCCCGCGCTTTTCCAAGCTCACCTACGCCGGCGTCAAGAAAATGACCAGGCTTCCCAGGCGCTCTGCCATCGTCGCCTTCTCCGCTGAAATGGTCTACTCGGTTGCCGAGCTTATCCGGCGGCAGAATGGCGGCGCTGCCGTTGTGCTCGGCGCCCTGTCGCCCCGTACCCGTAACGCCCAAGTTGCCCTCTATCAATCGGGCGACGTGGACTACATCGTGGCCACCGATGCCATCGGCATGGGTCTCAACATGAATGTGGATCACGTGGCCTTCGCCGCCACCCGGAAGTTTGATGGCTTCCAATACCGTCAGCTCAATCCAGGCGAGCTTGGCCAGGTCGCAGGCCGCGCCGGCCGCTATATGAACGATGGCACGTTTGGCTGCACCGGCGAGGCTGAGGGTTTCGAACACGAAACCGTCGACCGGCTGGAGAACCACAACTTCGACAGCATCCGCTCCCTGCAGTGGCGTAACCCAGACCTCGATTTCAACTCCCTTGAACACTTGCGCCGCAGCCTCACAACCCTGCCAAATCGCGACGGCCTCACCCGCGCACAGGCCGGGCCAGATATCCAGGCCTTCGAAGCCGTGGTTCGCGATGCTGCAATCGCCGATCTGGCCAAATCCCCGACCGAAGTTGAGCTGCTCTGGTCCGCCTGTCAATTGCCCGATTACCGCAATATATCGCCCGCCGAACACGCTCACCTCGTAGGTCGCATCTTCCAGTTCCTCGCCGGCCCTCAGGGTTTTATCTCGGAAGACTGGTTTTCGCGGCAGTTGAAACATTGCGAAAATACCGAGGGCGACCTCGATACTCTCTCCAATCGCATCTCCCACGTCAGAACCTGGACCTTCATCGCCAACCGGGGAAACTGGTTGAAAGCCCCGCTCTATTGGCAGCAACGCGCCAGAGAGATAGAAGAGAAGCTCTCAGATGCGTTGCATGAAAGGCTAACCCAGCGTTTCATTGATCGCAGGACCAGTGTATTGATACGCCGCCTGGCACAAAAGGAAGAGTTAATGTCGAGTGTTGAAGAGGACGGCGCCATTCACGTCGAGGGCGAGTATGTGGGCCGCATCAAGGGTTTTAACTTCATTCCCGACGGCGCAAGCGAAAGCCATGAACAGCGCACTCTGAAGGCCGCCGCCGTGCATGCCGTGAGTACGGAAATTATGGCCCGCGCCAATGCCGCCGCAACCTCTGCCGACCCGGACCTGAAACTCACCCGCGATGGCAATATTATCTGGAACCACGAACCGATCGGATTCGTCGAAGCCGGCGAAAGTCTCTTGAAGCCCGTGGCCCGTGTGCTGGCCAGCGATCTGCTCTACGGGCAGGCCCGCGAGGATGTGCAAACCAGATTGCAGAAATTCATCGACCGCCACATCACCGCCCTGCTCGAACCTCTGCTTAAGCTGCAGGAGAACGAAACTCTGCAAGGAATCGCGCGCGGCATCGCCTTCCGCATTGTGGAAACCCTAGGGGTGCTTACAAGAGAAACCGTGCTTGAGGATGTAAAGTCGCTCTCGCAGGAAGACCGCGCCGCATTACGGGCCAAGGGCGTGCGCTTTGGAGCCTTCCATATCTTTACGCCTTTGCTTCTGAAGCCCGCCGCGACCGAACTCCGCCTCCTGCTCTGGGCCCTGCAGTTAAAAAAAGCAGGCAGCCTTGATCTGGCAAATCTTCCCCTGCCGCCGGGCCAGGGCCTTACCTCGGCAATCTTCGACCGTTCAACACCAAAAGGCTTTTATGGTGTCTGCGGCTATCGCATTTGCGGAACCCGTGTGGTGCGCATCGACATGCTGGAACGTCTTGCCGATCTCGTGCGCGAGCGGGTGTTCTGGCGTGCGCGTTTCCCCGATGAGGTCCGTCCCGCAGGCTCAATGGAAGGCGGCGGATTTACCATTGCGGCAGATATGATGTCACTTGTCGGCTGTTCGGGCGAAGAGTTCGAAGGCATCCTGCGAAGCCTCGGCTTTCGCATGCAGAAGAAAAAAATCAGACGTCCCGTAGCGCCACCAGCACCGGTCGCTGAAACCGCGGCCCCTCTCATAGAATCTGAGCCTGTTGCCGAACCGGCAGCAATCGCTGCCGAGCCTGGACCTGAAGCAACAGAACCTGAGACGTCAGTTGAAACCGTCGCAACAACTGCGGAAGCAGAGTCCATACCAGCCGTTACTGAAACGGTCGTGCCTCCGCCCCTGCCC
>JBAVOA010000576.1:0-11923 GCA_049691635.1 Aestuariivirga sp.
GCCAGTGGAATATCCGCCGTGATCACAATGTCTCCAGCGTCTGCCTGCTCCGCAATCCAGTTATCCGCCGCGTCCGCCCCGTCGGAAACCACCACCCGTCTGACATTGTCCCCAAAGGGAAGCCGCATGTGCGAGTTGGAGACATAGTGAATGACAAGGCCGTGTCGCGTTGCCACCTTCGCGGCTTCGTCCTTCACCGGACAGGCATCCGCATCGACAAAAATCTGCAACGTTCTTAGCTCACCGTGTTCGGCAACTCGGACTCGCGCCGCGCGATGAAGTCCTTCAAGCCATCGGCGATGCCTTGCTCCATGGCAGGCTCTTCGTAAGCCGCAAGCATGGCGGCAGCCTTTTCGCGGCCCCGCGTGTCATGGTCCTTTGCCCCTTCCGCCGACCACTGCTCGAAAGGATTGAAGTCCATGATGGAGGGAATGAAGAAAGCGTTTTCGAAATGCTCCAGCGTGTGCTTGGTGCCGAGGAAATGACCGGCCGGCCCTACCTCGCGGATGGCCGCCATGGCTTCCTTGAAATCGTCAAAGGAGGGGCCTTGCGCATATTTGTACCAGCCCTGGAGCTGCTCCGCGTCGGTGACGAATTTTGAGAAGCCGCAGCACAGGCCCGCTTCCAGCCAGCCCGCCACATGCCAGATGTAGTTGGCGCCTGAAAGGATCGCCGCATGCATGAGCATGTTGGATTCATACCCGGCCTGCGCGTCGTTGAGCTTCGAGCCCACATGGAAACCGGAGGTCCGCCATGGCAACTTATATTTCCGCGCCAGTGCCCCCATCATAAACATCATCTGTGCGGCTTCCGGGGTTCCGCCCATGGGCGCTCCGGTTTTCATGTCCACCGTCACCATGAACTGGCCATAGAGCTGCGGGCTGCCGGGACGGATAAGCTGAGTAAATGCAACCCCGGCCAGGGCTTCCGCATTCACCTGTGCCACAGCCCCAATCGAAGAGGCCGAGGTCGAAGCGCCACACAGCGCGAAGGGCGCAAGGATCAATGGCTGGTTGTGCCGCGCATAGACCTTCATCGCATCCAGCATGGTTGCGTCCCACACCAGCGGCGAATTGCAGTTGGTGATCGACACCACCACCGTGTTGTCTTTAACATAATCGTCGCCGAAGACGATGCCGGCCATCTTCATCACGTCTTCGGCCCGCTCCTTGGACGTCACAATGCCCATGAAGGGCTTGTCGGAATGCTTGAGGGCTGAGTGGATGATATGCAGATGCCGTTTCGGCACCGGAACTTCCATGGGCTCGCAGATGATGGAGCTCGAGGAATGCAGCGCCGGCGACATGTAGGCCAGCTTGTGCAGGTTGTTGAGATCGGCGAGAGAGCCATAGCGCCGCTCGCCGTCGAGCCCGCGCACATAGGGCGCCCCATACATCGGCACGAAGATGGTGTTCTTGCCGCCCACCTTCACCGTGCGGTCGGGGTTGCGGGCATTCAGGGTGAATTCCGGCGGCACCTTGGAGACAAGGTCCATGAGCAATGCCCGGTCAATGCGCACCCGCGTGCCCTTCACATCGGCCCCCGCGGCCTTCCACATGGAAATGGCCTCGTCGTCCCGGAATTCGCAGCCCACCTCCTCGAGGATTTTCATGGATTCCTCGTGGATGAGCTCTACCGCCTCGTCAGGCACCATCTGATAGGTCGGGATATTACGCACCAGCGTCGGGAATGAAGCCATGGGAATTGCCCGCAGCGCCCGCCGGCCCTCGCGCCCGCCGCTGCGCTTGCCTGTGGCCGTCACCTGCTTTGAAAGTTCAATCGTATTGATCATGGCACTCGCTTCGTTGCACTTCCATTCAGCACCCAAAGGATGGCTTGGCAATATCAGTTCAGCCGGATTGGCGCCCATTTGCGGCGTGCAATCCGCGGCTGAATCCTGAACCGGCATTGTGCACTGCAACCAAAGTCCTACAACTAAGGTTGACCTTGTTCACCCCCCCGGCCACAATGCCGACTCAGGGGCAGGCTTGCCGCAGCAACAGGCACCGGGGGTGCCTTGCGGAGAGTATTTTAGGGAAATCAACATCGTCCGGGTCCCCTCGGATGTGCAGGGAGGGGCCACATGGCCGACAAACATCATCTAACCGAGGACGAGAAAGTCCTCCACGAAATGGGTTACGCCCAGGAGCTTACCCGCCGAATGGGTGCATTCCAGAATTTCGCAATTTCATTCGCCATCATCTGTATCGTCGCTGGCGGTATCACGGCATTCCCCGTCGCCCTCAGTGCGGGCGGCGGCGCGTCCATTGGCATAGTCTGGCCCTTGGGCTCACTCTTTGCGTTGCTCGTGGCCGCTGCCATGGGGCAGATCGCATCGTCCTATCCGACGGCAGGCGGCATTTACCACTGGTCGTCCATCTTGGGTGGCCGTGGCTTTGGCTGGGCCTCGGCCTGGTTCAACCTGCTGGGACTTCTCTTTGTGGTTTCCTCGGTAAACTGGGGTCTGTTTAACCTGTTCCGCGATTTGTTCCTGGCCCAGGTTCTAGGCATGGATGTCACCAATTGGGTGCCAACGGGTGAATTTTCCGGTGGCTGGTGGATTCAAACCATCTTCATTACGGCCGTGACCATCCTTCAGGCTTTGCTCAACCACTACTACTTGCGCCTGACGACGATCCTGACCGACTGGAGTGGTTATATCATTCTGGCGACAGCCGTGGTCCTGACGCTAGCGATGTTGGCCTTTGCTGATACCCATGACTTCGGCCGCCTGTTCACCTTCCACAATTACACCGGTGAAACCGGTGGCAATGTGTGGCCAGGATCAGCGGTTGTTGGCTATATCTTTCTCATTGGTCTTCTGCATGTGGTTTACACCATCACAGGCTTTGACGCTTCGGCCCATACGTCGGAAGAAACCCGTGACGCCCAGAAGGAAGTGCCCAAGGGCATGCTCCGTTCAGTGTTCTGGTCCTTCCTGGTTGGCTACGTCATGGTCTGTTCTTTCGTTCTGGCCCTGCCGGACCAGAAGGATGCAACCGGCGTGGTAACGCTTGACGGCGTTTCAGCCGGTGCTGCCCAGGGCTGGAATGCCTTCAACTGGCTGATCGCCCAGGTTCAGATGCCTGGCATTCTGCGGACGATCATCATCATCGGCATCGTTGTGTCGAACTTCCTCTGCGCCCTGGCAGGCCTCACCTCATGCTCGCGCATGATGTATGCCTTTGCGCGCGATGGCGGCTTGCCGGCCTCCGATACTCTGAAGCAGGTCAGTGCAACACTTCGCACCCCTGGAGCAGCGATTTGGGTGGGTGGTGTTCTGTCAATTGTGGCAACGCTCTACGGCGGCGCCTTCCTCGTGCTGTCAACCGGCTGCGCCGTGTTCCTCTATCTTTCCTATCTCATGCCAATTGGTGCAGCGCTCAAGGCTGAATCCGCTGGCGGATGGAAGAACAAGGGCCCCTTCAACCTCGGTGGTGCGTCCATGCTGGTGGCAGGTTTGGCCATCATCGGCTGCGCCGTCCTGATCTATGTTGGTGTCCAGCCGCCCCAGGAAAAGGTGGGTTACCTGATTGCCATCATGATCATCGCCCTGATCGGCTTCTGGCAGTCCATGGAGGGCCGCATGCCCATCGGCCTGCTGTTTGCAGTTCTGGTTGGTCTTGCCGTTTACTACTTCTGGCACGTTGAAGGCGACAGTTTCGGCTTGTATGCCGGAATTGTGACTGCAGCAGTCATGGCAGTTCTTGTCTTCATGCTGAACGGCAAACGCTTTGCTGGCCCGCCGATTGGCGAGGAAATCAAGAAGCGCCAGGCAGCCATTGCCGCAGCTGAAAAGGCCATGGGCAACTAAACAGCCTCACGCGATTTGGAAGGGCGGCCCCGTGCCGCCCTTTTTGTTTTGTGATAGTGAGGGGCGATGCAGACGAGATTCGATGTGGCGGTGATCGGCGGAGGCGTGGTGGGGCTGGCCCTGTTGCGCCGCTTTGCCATCGCTGGATTGAAATGCGTGTTGCTGGAGCGGGGCGCCGATATCCTCTCCGGGGCCTCGAAGGGCAACAGCGCGCTCCTCCATACGGGCTTTGATGCGCCGCCCAAGAGCCTTGAACTCCGCTGTATGAAGGCGGGCTATGCGGAATATCTCCGCATCCGCCAGAAGCTCAATCTTCCCTTGCTCGAAAGTTCAGCCATTGTCGCGGCTTGGAATGAAACCGAACTCGCGGCCTTGCCGGCCATTGTTGATAAAGCCCACAAAAACGGTGTTGCAGATGTGCGCGCCATTTCGCAAACCGAATTGCGCCTGAAAGAGCCGGAACTGGCGAAGGGCGCGTTGGGTGGCGTGTTCGTGCCCGGCGAACATATCATCGATGCCTGGTCTGCGCCGTTGGCTTATGCGCATCAGGCCCTTGCCCATGGCGCGGTGATCCTGCGCAACGCCGAGGTGACCGGCGGGGAATTTGCCCACGACGCCTGGACGCTGGCCAGCAAGCAGGGAAACGTCACCGCCTCCGTTGTCATCAACGCCGCCGGAAATTTTGGCGATCTGGTGGAGGCAATGGCCCGCCCGCCAACCTTCAAGATCACGCCGCGCAAGGGCCAGTTCGTCGTCTTTGACAAGCCTGCCTTCAAATTGCTGCGCGCCATCATTCTGCCGGTGCCCACCGCCCGCACCAAGGGCGTGGTGCTGTTCCGGACGGCTTTTGGAAACCTGGCCATAGGGCCCACGGCGGAGGATCAGAACGAGCGCGAGATCGCAACCTGTGATCAGGAAACTTTGAATAACTTGAAATCCCGCGCCGTTGAAATGGTCCCCGCGCTCGCGGGCGTCGGCGTGAATGCCATCTATGCGGGCCTTCGTCCGGCGAGCGAGCACAAGGATTACGTTATCGAGGCCGTTGAGGGGAAGAACTGGATTACCGTAGGTGGCATACGTTCCACCGGGCTCACAGCGGCCCTCGGCATCGCCGACTATGCGAGCCAGCTCTATGACAGGAATTTTAATAAGCTCCCAAAGAAGTCTGCGGAGCAATTCTGGACACCCGTTCCCAATCTCAGTGAAGACCGCATCCGGCCCTATATGAAAGGCGGCGAGATCGTCTGCCACTGTGAGCTTGTTACCAGCGGCGAGATTGAAGCAGCCCTTGCGGGACCGTTGCCTGCCGGTGACATGGGCGGCCTCAGGCGCCGCACCCGCGCCATGATGGGCCGCTGCCAGGGCTTCTACTGTTCCGCCCGCATCGCCGAAATCACCAAGGGGCACTTCAATGGAAAGCCGTGATGTCATCATCGTGGGTGGCGGTCCCGCGGGTTTGAGCGCCGCTCGGCATCTGGCGGCTCTTGGAATTCGCGATGTTGTGGTTCTCGAAAGGGAAGGCGAGGCAGGAGGAATTCCCCGCCATTGCGGCCATCTGGGTTTCGGCTGGCAAAGCCACAAGCGCCTGTGGACCGGCCCGCGCTTTGCCGCCGAACTGAGAAAGTCCGTGAGAGGTCTCGATATCAGAACCTCAACCACGGTTCTGGAACTGCGCAAGGATGGCCACCTGCGGGTTCAGGGAAGCGCCGGGCTGGGCGAGTTGAAAGCAAAGCATGTCCTGCTCGCCACGGGCACGAGGGAAACCCCGCGTTCGGCGCGCCTTATCGGCGGCTCCCGCCCGCAGGGCGTGATGAATACGGGCGCCCTGCAGCAGCATGTCTATCTCCATGGCAACAGGCCCTTTGAACGCCCGGTGATCATCGGCAGCGAACTGGTTTCCTTTTCGGCAATTCTCACCTGCAGGCATGTGAAGATCAAGCCCGTTGCCATGATCGAGGAGAACGCGCGCATAACCGCTCCCCGGCCCGGTGACCTCATAGCCCGGTTTGCCTTTGGCGTACCGGTTCGCACGGCAACCAGGCTCGTTGCCATTGAGGGCCGGAAAAATGTCGAGGCCGTTGAAATTGAGCATCGCGGCAAGCCCTCGCGTATCGTCTGCGATGGCGTCATTTTCACCGGTCAGTTCAGGCCGGAAAATGCCCTGATGCCAAAGGGCCTGCCTTCGGAAAAATTCTCGGTGGCAGGAAATGCCAGCGGCCCGCTTAAGACCTCGGGCGAATGCTGGCAGCAGGGTATTGCCGCAGCCCAGGAGATAGCCAGGAGGCTTGCATGAAAGTTGCGGCCATTGATCAGGGGACAACCGCCACGAAGTCCTTCACGCTCGATGCTACGGGCAAATTTGAATCCGTCCTTGCCCTGGAACACCAGCAGATCTACCCCCATGCCGGTTGGGTCGAACATGACGCCGAAGAACTCTTGCGCAATGTCAGGGCCTGCCTCGATGCCGCCGGAAAAGTCGACGCCATCGGCATCGACAACCAGGGCGAGACTGTCGTTGCCTGGGATGCGGCCACCGGCAAGCCGGTTTACAACGCCATCGTCTGGCAGGACGGCCGCACCCAGGAGACGACGGAAAGACTGAAAGCTGCGGGCGCCGAGGCCATCACCCGTGCCCATGCGGGCCTGCCGCTCGACCCCTATTTCTCGGCCAGCAAGCTGAGGTGGTTCATTGATAATGTCGAGGAAGCGCGGAGCCTCCTCAAGCAGGGCCGCCTGCGCCTCGGCACCAGCGATGCCTTCTTCCTGGACCGCCTGACGGGGACGTTTGCGACCGATGTCACCACCGCCTCGCGCACCAGTCTCATGTCGCTCGACACCTGCGCCTGGGATCCCGGACTGTGCAAACTCTTCGACGTTCCAATCGAGTGTCTGCCCGAAATCAGATCGACGGCGGGCGACTTTGGCGAGGCAGGGAAAATTCCCGTGACTGCCAGCCTGGTTGACCAGCAGGCCGCTCTCTTCGGCCATGGTTGCCCCACGAAGATTACTTTCGGCACCGGCGCCTTCGCCCTCACGATTACCGGAGACGTGCGCGTCGATGGCTCGAAGTTCGGCCTCCTTCCCACCGTGGCGTGGAAAATAAAAAATGAACCGCCGCACCGTGCCATTGAAGGCGGCGTTTACAATGCGGGCTCGGCGGTGAACTGGGCGAGGGGACTTGGCCTGTTCAAGGAATTTTCCAACATCGCAAGTTTTGAATTGCCTTCCGCGCTGTCGCGCAATCTTGTTTTTGTGCCAGCACTTTCCGGTCTCGCGTGCCCTCATTGGGATCGCGGTGCTGCCGGATTGTGGATCGGCATGGGACTGGAAACGACCGCGAGGGATTTGATTCAGGCACTGCTCGAAGGCATTGCCTTGCGCGCCGCGGAAGTAATCACCGCCATGGCCGAACTCACGCCGCTTGGAAAAATGATTTCAATTGATGGCGGGCTCACGAAGAATCCTTATTTCAATCGCTTTCTCGCCAATGCCCTGCAACGGACTCTAATCGTTCAGGAATCTCCCGAGCTCACCGGCCTTGGCACGGCCCGCATGGCAATGCGCGGTGCCGACGTAAAAACATTGCCACCACTCCCCGCACCAAGGGCCGAGATCACGCCGGATGCGCCGCTGAGCCAGGAATTGAAACAGCGTTTTTCAGAAGCAGTGAAACGCGCCAAGAACTGGAAATAGTTAGGGAAGCCGCGCGGACGCAAGTAGATAGGGCCACCGCATAGTGATCACTCCGTCAACTCGCATCGCCTCTGCCGCGGACGCAATGGCATGCTTGATCGCGTCGCGCGCTTCCGGTGTTTGGGCCTCGATAATCATCGGGGCCCTGACAATTGCTTTGTAGATCAATGCGAGGAGCTGCTCGCCGGTAGTCCCAGTCCAAATAGCCGTCCTTTTTTCGAATGAGATGTTCCGGAACCCGTGGGCCACCAGTGTACGTTGCGCCTCGGATTCGTCGGCGAATCGGAATGGCGGCGGAGCCTGTGGCAGGTCGACGTCCATCGTACCGTGCGCATGAACGGCTTTCGTGAGTAGATCGAACATATCCCAGCCTTGTTGCGGCGGCAGCCAGGTTGTGTAGGCGTAAATGCCGTCTGTTTTGAGGACACGCGCTGCCTCCGCGTGCGCCATATCCGGCTCGGACATATGCCACAAACCGAAGGAGCACATGGCGACGTCGAAGCTTTGATTCGGAAACTTGAGCGCTTCCGCGTCGCCGACCTGAAAGTTGGCGCCTGCAACCTTCAAGCGGGCGATCTCGATCATGGTGGGCGCGAAATCGATCCCGGTGACGCGACCACCGCGCGCCGCTACCGCGCCAGCGAGGTGGCCGGTGCCGCAGCAGATATCGAGTACGTCGCGCCCTGCAACATCGCCCACACTGTCGAGAATGGGTTCAATGGCCTGATCCGCTATCGCTGCGAAGTGCGCGTCATAGGCCGATGCCTTCTGAGTCCAGCCGGATTGCTCAAGGTCCTTGAATGATGTCATGGCGAGTCTCGAAGAATTGCAGATACGTTCGCAACGGCCGGATTATAGCACAAACGATCAAACTAACCCGAGTGCTTTTCCAAGTTCAGCACCCCCGCATCTGCTGCGGAGTTTCGCTAGCCAAAGCGGATATTAGAATAGCTATGCCGCTAGGACCTTGCCAGCAATCGGAGCAAGGGCACCGCTCGCCATCACCAGGCCTTCAGCCCCATCAAGCGCTTCCGGCACAAGCTCAAGCCCAAGGAAACGGTCGCGCTCCACCGGGCCTGGCAGGTGCAGATCCGCAACGGGATTTCGCGTGAAACCGAAACGGCTGTGATAGGGTTCATCACCTACGAGCAGCACCGATGTGTGGCCGAGAACCTTCGCCATGTTGAGGGCATGAGTCATTAGCTCCCGCCCGATGCCGCGCCGCTGGTAACGGCCATCAACGGCAATTGGCCCCAGCAGCAACGCTGACCCGGCAGAACCGGCAATCACATTCCACATGCGAAGTGTGCCGATCACCCGGCCTGATTTGCTCAAGGCCGTGAAAGCCAGCCCTTCGGCGGGAAGGCGGTCATCACGCAAGCGCTGCGATGTCTTGCGTTGGCGCGAGCGTCCAAAGGCGCGGTCGAGCAATGCCTCGCGAGCGGTAGCGTCAGCTGGAATTTCGGCGCGAATGGTGACCATGACAGCCTCCAGAAAATGGATATTGGGAAATGGGTTAGATGACGTAGGCCCGAAGCGGCGTGAAGCCGTTGAAAGCCACCGACGCATAGGTCGTCGTGTAGGCTCCCGTGGCTTCAATCAGCACTTCATCACCAACGCTCAGCGTCACCGGCAGGTCATAGGGCGTCTTTTCATAAAGCACGTCCGCTGAATCGCAGGTTGGCCCGGCAATCACGCAAGGCGACTTGGCGTCGCCATCACGCAAGGTGGTGATGGGATAGCGGATGGCTTCATCCATGGTTTCAGCCAAACCGCCGAACTTGCCAATGTCGAGATAGACCCAGCGCTGGTTGTCGTTGGCGTGCTTCTTGGAAATGAGCACCACTTCCGTCTTGATCACGCCCGCATTGCCCACCATGCCGCGGCCCGGTTCAATGATGGTTTCGGGAATGGCATTGCCAAAATGCCTGGCAAGGCCCTCGTGAATGGCGTTGGCATAGGTTCCGGTTCCGGGGACGGGCTTCAGGTATTTCGTCGGGAAACCGCCGCCGAGATTGACCATGGAAAGCGCGATGCCATGGCTGGCGAGCGAGTCAAAAATGCTCTTGGCTTCGGCCAGCGCCGTATCCCAGGCGCCAAGGCGGGTCTGCTGCGAGCCGACGTGGAAGGAAATTCCATAGGCCTTGAGCCCCAGTGCATTGGCATGCAGCAACACCTCGGTTGCCATCTCGGGATGGCAGCCAAACTTGCGGCTCAAGGGCCATTCCGCGCCTGCGCCATCGGTGAGGATGCGGCAGAACACGCGCGCGCCCGGCGCCGCGCGGGCGACCTTTTCAACCTCTTCAACGCAATCCACGGCAAACATGGCAACACCCAGCTGATGGGCCCGCGCGATGTCGCGCTCCTTCTTGATGGTGTTGCCGAAGGAGATACGGTCGGGCGTGGCCCCCGCAACAAGTGCCATGTCGATTTCGGCAACCGAGGCAGTATCGAAGCAGGAGCCGAGATCAGCCAGCAGCTTCAGCACTTCCGGGGCAGGGTTGGCTTTCACCGCATAAAAAATACGCGTGTCAGGCATGGCGCGCGTAAAGGCTTTGTAGTTGTCGGCAATGACATCGAGATCAACGACGAGGCAAGGGCCTTCTGGTCGTCGGTCGCGGAGGAAGTCCAGGATGCGGGCGGTTGCGGCCATGTGCGTATCTCCCAAATAGAAGTTGAGATATCAGGGCGTTCTGAAAACCCACGCGATGGAGACGTGGAGTTGACAAACCGCCTACTGACTTTTCGCCTTGGCTTGACTGGGTTACCCAATCGCACTGCGGGCAATGATAGTGGTGCCTCTCAGTAACATCAGCCTTTGGAGGGCCGATCGAGACCAAAAAGCCCGCACCGTCGTTGCTTTGGGGATATCCTTGAGGCACGTGCGACTCTGGGCAAAACGCATATGATGGATTCGAGGGTTGCAATCAAGAAAAAATTTGGCTTGGAGCAAAGTTTTTTCTTAATTTCCGTTAATCATTTGGCTCGGCAAAAGCCTGCCAGCCCGCCAGCATGCGCGTGGTGATCGTAATCAGGCAAAGCGTGGCAAAAAAATAGGCAATGGCGGCGAAGTGCCCGGGCCACCAGCACATGGCGAGGAAACAGGCAACCGTCTCTGTGCTCTCGGTCAGGCCGCCGAGATAGTAGATCGACTTTGAGGGATACGCCGTGCTCTTCATCCCGCGCTTTTCCGCGATGATGGCATAGGCCAGAAAACTCGCCCCCGTGCCCACGAAGGCAGCGAGAAGCGCCGCCGCCGCCAGTGCGTTGGCCTCTGGATCAGCTACCGCAAATGCCAGGGGAACCGCGCCGTAGAAGAGAAAATCCAGCCCGATATCGAGGAAGGCCCCCCGGTCAGTTGCGACACCTGCGCGCGCCACCGCCCCGTCAAGGCCATCCATGGCCCGGCTCGCAAGCAAGGGGATGATGGCAAGTTGGAAGAGGCCAAAGGCAATGCAAAGCGCCGCAATCAGCCCCAGGCCAAAGCCCGTGAAGGTAACCTGGTTGGCGCTATAGCCCCGGCGTTTGATCTCGCCTGCGGCCCGGTCAACGGCTGGCTTCAGCAATCTCAGGGCGTAGCGGTCAAGCACGCAGGAGTTCCCCCTTGTTGCTGAAGCGGAACACGCGCCCGCCAGGGGGTGCATCTTCACGGTCGTGGGTCACCAGCAATGTGGGGATATTGCGTTCGCGCAAATGGGCAAAGACATAGTTTCGAATGGATTGCCGAAGCTCCGCGTCGAGTTTTGAAAAAGGTTCATCAAGCAGCATGGCCTTGGGTTTTGCCATGAGGGCCCGGAAAAGCGCCACCCTTGCTTTCTGGCCGTTCGACAGGGTGTGCGGCGCACGGTTTTCAAGCCCTTCGAGTTGGGCTTGCAAGAGCGCATCGCTCACCAGGCTTTGCCGCTCCGAAGGTTGTCCCCGCGCAATGCCGAAGAGCAGGTTTTCCGCGACATTGAGATGGGGGAACAGGAGATCATCCTGAAAAAGGCGGCCAACCCGGCGTCGCTCGGGGGCCATTTTCGTGAGGTCAACGCCATCAAGGATCACGCGCCCCACGCCTCGCATAGGCGCTGTCAGATCGCCTGCGATATAGGCCAGCAGCGATGACTTTCCGCAACCGCTTGGCCCCATCAGCGTAACGACCTCGCCTGCTTCAATCGAAAGCGTGAAGTTCCTGATGAGCGGCACGTCCCCGACCGTGAGGCTGATATTTTCAAGGAGGAGGGTCATGGTCTTTTTCGACCAAACCGCGCCGCTGCAATAAATGCAAGAGCTGGCAAAACGGCAAGCATGAACGCAAAAACAGCCATCAAAGGCCGATTTCCGCCGCTGGTCAGGGTCACCGCTTCAACGGGAAGCGTGGTCAGATGCCCCGCAGCGATGAGTTGGGTCGGGACATATTGCGCAATGCTGACC
>JBAVOA010000577.1:0-6740 GCA_049691635.1 Aestuariivirga sp.
AATACGCCAGTGGTGGACATCAGAAGCACCGATCGCAGCGCCTGTTTCCCCGGCGTATGGCTTCTCGCCAATCTCCCTAGGTTTGGGCCGCATACGGCTATGGCGATGATGGTGGCGAAAAAGAACCTTGCCCAGGTGACCTGCACCAAGGAATAGCTTTCGAGCAGATGCTTCATGATGGCATCGAGGCTGATGAAGCACAGCATGGTGGCCAGCATCCAGAGGATGCCGAACTTGCGATTTTCGTGGGAATCCAGAGGAGGCATGCTCCCTCTTTAGAGTGCTACGGCAGGTTATCCCACCGTGGCTGGAGGGCTAGCAAGGTTGCGCTATTTGCATGGCGCAAGCTCATCTTCCATGTGCACATGGATGATGTCTTCGAAACTGCTCTCAGCCCTGAAGCCCAGGGACAAGGCCCGCTGGGGGTCGAAATTACGGGGCCAGCCGGCAACGATCCGGGCAATGGTTTCATCGGGCTCGTTGCGGATGAGCTTTACCACGTCATTGCCGGCCACCTTGCGGAGTGCCTCGATCTGCTCAGCCACCGTGCAAGAAAGGCCCGGCAGCGTGAGGGTGCGGCGGTTGCCAAGCTTTGCCGTATCGAGTGTGGCGGCCTGAACCAGGAATTGAACGGCAGCACGGGGGGAAGCATGCCAGTGGCGGACGGTATCGCTGACCGGCAAGATGGCTTCCTTGCCCGCGAGCGGCTCGCGGATGATGTTGGAGAAGAAGCCGGAGGCGGCAAGATTGGGCTTGCCGGGGCGGACACAGACGGTCGGCATGCGGAGCGCCACGCCGTCAAAGAAGCCGCGGCGGGAATAGTCGTTGAGCAGAAGCTCGTCGATGGCTTTCTGGGTGCCATAGCTGGTGAGCGGCGTGGTGAAGAACTCGTCGCCAATGGCTTCCGGAAAGGGCGCGCCGAAGACGGCGATGGAGGAGGTAAAGATGACCTTCGGCTTGTAGCCGCCGCCGGTTTTGCGAATGACCTCGAACAGGATTCGGGTGGCATCAAGATTGATGCGGTAGCCCTTCTCAAAGTCCTTCTCCGCTTCGCCGGAAACAATGGCAGCGAGATGGAAGATCACATCAGGCTTGGCAGCGATAAGTTTTTCCGCTTCGCCTGCCGCAGAGAGGTCGCCCACGAATGTTTCAACCGGAAAGGCTGTTGCTGGCGGAGGAGGAGGGATCACCGCATCATAGCGGGTCAGGTGCGTGATGGTCTTGCCGTCCAGTGCCCCATCAACACTCAGCCGCGCAATAAGCTTCGCACCAAGCATTCCGCCGGCGCCAATAACCAAGATATGCAAATCAACCTCCGAAATTAAACAATTCCCGCGGAGGCTACGCCACTGACGGGTCTTTCCTTCGCTTTCGCTACACGATAGCCGGAGGCGCGGTAAAGGCTCAAGGGGTCAATTGCACCGCCCTTGCGGCGGCGGGCCTCGGCGAGAATGGGGCCGACATCCATATTGAATGCCTGTTTGATCAGGAGGTGGCCCGCCATCGCGTCGCTTTCATCCTGCGCGGCGGCAAGCGCCTTGCGGTCCACCAGGGAAGCCTGGACATAGGCCCGGACAATCTCCATGGCCGAGGCCATCAAGCTTTCGATGGGGTCAGTCACATTGTGGGACTGGTCGATCATGTAGGCCGGAGCGAAGCCCTTGGCGTTGCGTATTTCGGCATCGACGAGTTCATTGAAGATCAGGAACAGACGGAAGGGATCGATGGAGCCTGAGTCGAGATCGTCGTCGCCGTACTTGGAGTCGTTGAAATGGAAACCCGCCAGTTTCTGGGTCCGGATGAGGCGGGCCACGATCTGCTCGATATTGGTATTGGGGGCATGGTGGCCTAGATCGACCAGGCATTTGGCCTTTGGGCCAAGTTCGGTGGCGGCCATGAAGCTTGAGCCCCAATCGGCGATCACGGTGGAGTAGAAGGCGGGCTCATAGAGCTTGTGTTCGAGAAACACGAGCCAGTTCTTGGGCAGCCTGTCATAGATCGCCGAAAGCGATTCTATGTAACGGTCAAAGGTGGCGTTGAGATTTGTCTGGCCGGCAAAATTAGCCCCGTCGGCTATCCACACGGTCAATGCTGTCGACCCCAGCTTCTGGCCGATTTCGATGCATTCGATGTTATGCTCAACGGCCTGGCCGCGGGTGGCCTTGCTGGCATGGGTCAAGGAGCCATACTTGTAAGAGTTCTGCTGTTTGCTCTGGTCCTGAAAGGTATTCGAATTCACGGCATCAAAGCCAAGTTCATAGGAGGCGGCTTCCTGGCGGAGGGCGTTGTAGTCGGCCACCTTGTCCCAGGGAAAATGCGGCGAGACATTTGGTGTGGCGCGGACCAGTTGATGAACCACGCCGCAATCGGCGAGCTTGTCGTGAATGTTGCGGGGTTCGCCAGGTCCTGGGAAGCGCGCGAAGCGGGTGCCCCCAGTGCCCACGCCCCAGGTCGGAACGGCCACCGCATATTCCATGGCACGTTTGGTCATGACTTCGATGTCGATGCCCCGGCGCTGCAACTGGCGGCCAAGGCCGGCGTAGTCGTCGGCCAGGTTCGGTTCGAGTTTGCGGTTTTCCGCACCGATGAGATCTGCCGGGATTGCAAAGGTCATTTTCTACCTCGAGAAGGAAACAGCGTTGCCGGCATCGACATTCAGGAAATTGCCCGTTGATTTGGCCGAGAGGTCGGAGGCGAAGAAATAGACCGCTTCGGCGATGTCTTCGGGGAATACCGAACGCTGCAGGAGGGAGCGCTTGCGGTAGTGTTCCTCGAGGTCCTCTTCCTTGATCTTGTTGGAGGCGGCGCGCTGCTGGCGCCATTCGCCCTGCCAGATCTTTGAGCCACGCAGCACGGCGTCTGGATTGACCACATTCACCCGGATGCCCATGGGAGCCCCTTCCAGGGCCATGCAGCGGGCAAGGTGAACTTCGGCGGCCTTTGCAGTGCAATAGGCGGAGGCGCCTGCTGAGGCCGCTATGGCGTTCTTAGAGGCAATGAAAACCATGGACCCGCCGAGGCCCTGGCGCTTCATCAGGCGGTAGCCTTCACGACCGACCAAGAAGTAACCTGTCGCCATGATCGACATGTTCTTGTTCCAGAGGTCAAGGGTCGTATCTTCCACATTGGCGGCAAGGGTGATGCCAGCATTGTTGACGACGATATCCACCCCACCAAAAGCCTTGGCGGTGTCATCCATGGCCTTGATAACCGCTTCTTCGCGGGTCACATCCATAATCACGCCGCGGACATTGTCTTTGCCGAAGGACTTGCCGAAATTGGCAACCGTAGATTCGAGCGAGGTCTCGTCAATATCGGCAAGAACGACGCAGGCGCCCTCCTTCAGGAAGCGTTCGGCAATGGCAGAGCCGATGCCACCGGCACCGCCGGTGATAAAGGCAACCCGGCCCGCGAGGCTTTTGGGCTTGGGCATCCGTTGCAGCTTGGCTTCCTCGAGCAGCCAGTATTCAATGTTGAAGGCTTCTTGTTCGGGAAGTCCTGCATAGGATGAAACCGACGAGGCACCACGCATGACATTGATGGCGTTCACGTAGAATTCGGCGGCGATCCGCGCGGTGGCCTTGTCCTTGGCAAAGGACAGCATGCCCACCTGCGGCACGAGGTAGATCACCGCGTTGGGATCGCGCATTTTTGGCGTGTTCGCATGCTTGCAGCGCTCATAGTAGCGGCCATAGTCGGCGCGGTAACCGGCAATCAGTTTGTCCAGGGCCGCACCATCGGCGTCATGGGGAATGATGACCGGGCGGATTTTGGTGCGGAGAAAATGATCGGGGCAGGAGGTTCCGAGCGGGGCAAGGGACTGCAGCATCTTGCCATTCACGAATTCCAGAACTTCCGGCGCATCGGTGAAATGGCCTGCCTTCATCTCCTCCTTGGAAATGCGGCCGCGAATTTCAGGCAAGAGGCGCAGGACGACAGCCTGCCGTTCGGCAGAGCTGAGCGGCTTTACCGCTTCGCCGCCAAAGGCTGGTTTCTTGCCATTCCTGTCCAACCATGTTGCGGTCTTGTTGATGATGTGCAGGGTGGTTTCGTAGCAGTCCCTGGCGGTCTTGCCCCAGGTGAAAAGCCCGTGGCTGCCGAGGACGACGCCCACATATTCCGGGTGTTCGCTTGCCATCTGGCCGAGCCTGATACCGAGATCGATGCCGGGGCGCTGCCAGGGGAGGTAACCCATTTCGGCTCCGTAAATTTCCTTGGTGAGTTTCTCTGAATCCCTGGAGGCGGCAATGGCGATCACCGCGTCGGAATGGACGTGGTCCACGTGAACCTGGGGCACATAGCCATGCAGGCAGGTATCGATGGAAGCGGCGCGGGCATTCAGATTGAAGGTGCAGTGATTGAGGTTGTGCACCATCTCGTCTTCCTGGGAGAGATCCTTGTAAAGACCTTTCAGGGCCAGCAATTTGTCCATGTAGAGGGTGGCGAAGCCGTCCAGTTTCATCGAGGCTATGTCACCGCCGGAACCCTTGACCCAGAGCACCTGCACCGGCTTCTTGGTGAGCGGATCGGTCATTTCCACTTTGGCGGACGTGTTTCCGCCGCCGAAATTGGTGATACGGAGATCGCTGCCCAGAAGATTGGAGCGATAGAGCAGGAGCCCCGGCTCGTCGAGAGACTTGGCATGGGCATCGTCCCAAAGGGATGGGATCAGAATGGAAGCTGTCATGGGGATGTACCTGGTTGAACTTGCAATAACCGTATGATCAAGTTCGCTCATGGTCAATCATAAACTGGTCTGTTGCAGCGCAATGACGTTTTGCGTTGCGATATCTATTGACGCTCGTGATTGTAAATGATTAGTTTTGATTGCGTTGGAGGAAGTGATGCACGAACGGGAGCGTTGGCAGATGATTCTCGGTGCGGTTCAGGACCGTACTGTGGTCACCGTGCGCGAACTGATCGAACGGACCGGTGCGTCGCCTGCAACATTGCGCCGCGATTTGGCCAAGCTTGAGGACATGGGGCAAATCAAACGCGTGCATGGCGGGGTTGAAGCCCTGAACTTCGACGACCGGCCGCACCTGGCAACGCGGGCCTTCGGCGTGAGCCAGTCATTGCAGGCCAGCAGCAAGCGGGCCATTGGCCGCGCCGCGGCGGCACTCTGTCAGGATAATGACTCAATCATCATCAATGCTGGAACAACCACTTTCCAGATGGTTGATTTTCTTCGTGACCGCAAAATGCAGATTCTCACAAATTCATTCCCCATTGCCGAGGCCCTCGTGGCGCGCAGCGAAAACCGGATCATCATGCCGGGCGGTGAGATCTACCGGGAGCAGGGCATTGTGCTGTCACCATTTGATGGCGACGCGGCCCAGCACTACACGGCATCCAAGATGTTCATGAGCTGTTTTTCTGTTGGCCCGCTTGGTGTGATCGAGGGCGACGCGCTGATTGCGCGGGCCGAGGCCAAGCTGCTGGGGCGGGCCGATAAACTGATTGTTCTTGCCGATTCATCGAAGTTTGAAACCCGGGGCAGCATGGCGGTTTGCCCGCTGGCGCGGGTTCACACACTCATCACTGACGACAGGGCTCCCGAGAGCGTGCTTGATCCAATCAGGCGGGCGGGAGTGAATGTCGTGGTCGTACGTGAGGAGGACGCCAATATTTCTTCCGCGGCATAGGCGGAAGAACTCAACCGGGTGGCAGTAAAACCATCCATCATCAAAATGGGAGAATTACATGAAGAAGACAACACGCAGACAAACCCTCCAACTCTTGAGCGCCGGCGCATTTGCTGGTTTTGCGCCAGCTATGTTTTCCACCCCGGCACGTGCTGATGGAAAACGCATTGCCATGGTCGTGAAGAACCTGGGCAACAGCTACTTTGACGCCTGCTCCAAGGGCGCCATGGAAGCCGCCAAGGAAGCGGGCGGATTTGAAATCATCTACACCGCATCAACCAAGGCCACTGCCGAAGAGCAGATTGCCGTGATTGACGCGCTGATCGCCCAGAAGGTCGATGGCATCATTGTCTCGGCAAACGACGCCGATGCGCTTGTGCCCGTTGGCAAGAAGGCGATGGACCGCGGCATCAAGGTCATCAGCTTTGACAGCGCCATTGCAGCCGGTGGCCGCATCATGCATCTCGATGCATCGTCGACCCCGCTGATCGGCGCCAAGCAGGTTCAGATGATTGCCAAGACCCTTGGCGGCAAGGGCGAGGTTGCCATCCTGTCGGCTGCCTCCACCATGACCAACCAGAATTCCTGGATTGAAGCCATGAAGGAAGAATGGAAGAAGCCGGAATACAAGGACATGCCGCTGGTTGCCACCGTCTATGGCGACGACCAGGACGACAAGAGCTACCGCGAAATGCAGGGGCTGGTGAAAGCCCATCCGAACCTCCGCGGTGTGATTTCGCCAACCACAATCGGCATCCGGTCCGGTGCCAAGGCCATCATCGACGGCGGCCTGATCGGCAAGGTGTTCATTACGGGTCTCGGCCTTCCTTCCGAAATGAAGGATGCCGTGCTCAAGGGCGCTTGCGATACGTTCGCCATCTGGAATCCGGTGGACTATGGCTATGCGTCAACGCAGATCATGATCAACATCCTGAATGGCGCCGAAGCAGGCCCAGGCTCCAAGGTGAAGATGGGCCGCATGGGCGAAACCACGGTTGGAGATGACGGCCACGCCGCGATGGGCGAGCCCTTCACGTTCGACAAGTCCAACGTTGAGGAATTTGCGAAAATATTCTGATGCAAACAACGCTTGAA
>JBAVOA010000578.1:0-10498 GCA_049691635.1 Aestuariivirga sp.
GCACAATAACCTGCTTGGCGTTCTGCGCGGCGATGCGGCCGAAATCAATGGGAGGCAGCGGCTCGGCGATGAAATCGCCGACGGTTGCTGCCGGGTTGCGCCGGTTGGCCTCCACCAGACTGATCTCGGTGGCCTCGTTCTCGACTTTTTCTGAAACGAGCAGCAAGCGGTTCAGCCTGATCTCACCCGACTTCGGATCAATCTCGGCGCGGATTTCATTTTCAGCGCCATAGCGCGCCTTCGCCGCCCGCGTAATCGCTTCTTCCATGGCCTGCAGCACAATGGATTTATCAATCACCTTTTCGCGTGCCACCGCATCGGCAATCTGCAAAAGCTCAAGCCGGTTTGCGCTTACGACTGGTTCAGCCATTTTCAATTCTCCCGTTTTCGGAATCCGTTGTTTCTTCAGTCCATTCACTGCCGTCAGCAAGCGCCTTTGCAGGCAGCCTTGCGCGGGCCGCTTCAATCAGTTCATCGGTGAGGGTGAGCTTCGCGTCACCGATATCGGCAAAAGGCACGCCGATCAGCAGGGGTTCCTTCCCGCCTTCCGGGTTCTCGATGAAAAGCCGCACTTCGCCGTCCGTTATTCCTTCCAGATGGCCCTTGAAGCGTTTGCGCCCGGCAACCGGAACCGCCATTTCAATGCGCGCCTCATGGCCAGCCCAGCGCTCAAAATCTTCAGCCCGCACCAGGGGCCGGTCGATGCCCGGCGACGATATTTCAAGTTGATAACGCGTGGAAACAATATCAGCCACATCCAGCATCGGCGAAATCGCCCGGCTGAACTGTTCGCAGTCATCAATGGAAAACGCGCCATCAGGCCGCTCGGCCATGATCTGCAGGGTGGTGCCAGTCAGCTTCACGCGCACCAGCCTGAACCCCATGCTTTCCAGCACAGGTTCCACCAGCGCTGCTACCCGCAGGGCCGGTCCCGTTTCGCGCGATAATCTCGTCGTATCCATCATCTCTCAGGGCAACAAAAAAAGCGGGCCCCGATGCGGAACCCACTCTCAAAACTTTGCGAGTGAACTTAAGTTAAGGGCTATATAGCCCCATATATTGAATAATGCAATATGCCGCCTTACCCTTGCCCGAACAGCGGCAAACTGAGCACAACGGCAAGTGCTATGAGGCCCAGGCTGATGGCCCGGAATAGGGCCGGGCTGGCAAAGCCGAACATGCGTGAGCCCGCAAGGGTGCCCAGGCCATAGGCAGGGCCGGTAAAAAGAGCGAATTTCAACACCTGAAGCGACATCAGGCCGCCCCACACATAGGTGGCAAGAGAGAGGATCGTGCTCGCCGCAAAATACAGGATGATGTTGGCGCGGAGTTTGTCGTGCGCCGTGTCCGTACCCATCCAGTAGCTCACAACCGGCGGCCCGCCGATTTGCGCGATCCCGGAAAACAGTCCCGAGATGGCGCCAACGGAAACAGTCGCCATCGCATGCGGCCTGCCCCGGTAGCGCAGGCCGGACATGAGCAGGAGGAGCATGGCAGCGGCCATGCCCGCAATCAGCCAGCGCAGCGTGAGCGGGGCAAATGAAGCCAGAACGGCGGTGCCAAGAGGAATGCCAAACAGCGCCCCGGAAAACATCAGGGCGATATCGCGCCGGTCTCCCAGCTTCCAGGCAGAGGGAATAAGAAAGCTGGCAAACAAACCATCAATGATGACCAGAATGGGTGCGCCAACTTTGGGCCCGGCCAAAGCTCCGGCCAGCGGCACAAAAATGAGCGCCGCCCCGAAACCGGAGAACCCGCGCGCCATGCCGGCCACCAGCGCGGCCAGCATCAAGAGCACAAGGGTGAGGCTATCAACCTCGGGAAACCAATTCATTGCAGCACATTGGGCGGCTGGCTGGCGGCGGTCTGTCTTGAAACCGACGCGAGCGAAACACTCCGCATCTATGACGATCTTCTAAAAGTCAGATACCGCGTCTCCCGCCCCTCCCGCTTGGCCTTGGCTTCATAGCGCGTCTGGATCCAGTTCTCGAAGGGCTCCTCCGAATTGCTCGCCAGCTCAAACCCGCCATGTTCCCTGCATTCGCGCAAGGTCCATTCATTGTAATCGTCAATATCGCTGGCGAAGAGAAACAATCCATCTGGTTTCAGCAATGAATGAAACTGTTTCAGGGTGTCCGCATTGACAATCCGCCTGTCGTGGTGCCGTTTCTTGGGCCACGGGTCAGGATAGAGGACATAGATACGGGAAAGGCAGCCGGGTGGCAGACGCTCGAGCAGATAGCGCACGTCATCATCATGAATGCGGATATTTCCAATCGCCTTTTCTTCAATGAGCGCCAGCAGCTTTGCCACGCCGTTGCGAAAGGGTTCCGCGCCAATGAACTTGACGTTCGGAAACAGCGCCGCCTGATGGGCCAAATGCTCGCCACCGCCAAAGCCGATTTCCAGCCAGGTTTCACCCGTGACCGCAGGCTTTTCCAGATCAATGCGGAGCTTCGGCAACAGCTCTTCGGTCAACTGCAAATGATGACGGCGCAGAGTTTTACCCCTGCGCCGCCCGTAGTATTGATAACGCCTGTTTTCTTCCTGGTTCACTTCACGGCCGATTTGAGGGCCTTCACCAGATCGGTTTTCTCCCAGGAGAACCCGCCATCCTTTTCGGGCGCCCTGCCAAAGTGGCCATAAGCCGAGGTGCGTGCATAGATCGGCCGGTTCAGTCCCAGATGCGTGCGGATACCGCGCGGGCTCAAATCCATGACCTTGGCAATGGCCTTCTCAAGCTTTGCTTCCGAAACCTTGCCTGTGCCATGGGTATCCACATAGATCGACAGCGGCTCGGAAACACCAATCGCATAGGAAAGCTGGATGGTGCATTTCTTGGCCAGGCCCGCCGCCACCACATTCTTGGCCAGATAGCGCGCCGCATAGGCCGCGGACCTGTCCACCTTGGTGGGATCTTTTCCAGAAAAAGCACCGCCGCCATGGGGCGCGGCACCACCATAAGTGTCCACAATGATCTTGCGCCCCGTGAGCCCAGCATCCCCATCGGGACCGCCGATGAAAAACTTGCCCGTGGGGTTCACATGCCAGACCGTATCCTTGGTGATCCAGCCCTTGGGCAGCGCCTTCTTCACATAGGGCTCCACCAGTTTCAGCATGTCATCAGACGTGAGGCTCTCATCGATATGCTGGTGCGACACCACGATATGCGTGGCGCCAACCGGCTTGCCATTCTTGTATTGCACGGTGACCTGGCTCTTGGAATCAGGCCCAAGGGCCTTTTCCGCGCCCGAATGGCGGGCTTCCGCCAGCAATTGCAGGATGCGCTGCGCATAATAGAGCGGTGCCGGCATCAGCGCCGGAGTCTCGTCGCAGGCATAGCCGAACATGATGCCCTGGTCGCCGGCACCCTCATCCTTCTTGGCACCTGAATCCACGCCCTGGGCAATATCCGCCGACTGACCATGGAGCAAAATCTCGATCTTCACCGTCTGCCAGTGAAAGCCGTTCTGCTCATAGCCGATGGCCTTGATGGCACGCCGCGCCGCCTCTTCGATCTTTTCATGGGTCACTGACGAGGGCCCGCGGGTTTCCCCGCCGATCACAACGCGGTTGGTGGTGGCAAAGGTTTCGCAGGCCACGCGCACCTGCGCCGGGTCCATCCCTTGGTTGAGCGCCTCACGGAAAAACAGGTCGACGATTTCATCGGAAATACGGTCACAAACCTTGTCCGGATGGCCTTCCGATACGGATTCGCTGGTAAAAAGATAATTCTTGCGTGCCATCTGAACTCTGCCTCTCAGACCGAAGTCTTGCCCCATCTTTCGCATAAAGAATTCTTTATGCCCCTGAAAACGCGTTAATGGCAGTGTTAACGAAAGAGGTCAAGCGCGGGGAATATTTGCGCTTGAAATTTGGATATTGGCGCGACGTAGCCGCAAAAAAATACTGAGCTTGCGTACCAATGCCTTTCCCATCGTCTTTGCGGTGCTGCGGCAGAACTCGTCTCCCACGCTAACCGGACTTCTATGCTACGCTGCTAGCCCCATTCCACTCTCCACGGTCATCCTTGGAGTTGATCCGGGAACCAGCGTAGCGAGTTTGACGGGATGTCGAGCCAGAGCCCTTCGATGATGACGGGCAAGGCATCCGTCAAAAAAGGTTTCGCTAATCCTTCATATCCACAATGCAACGCGCCAAGGTGGCGATCAGCTTCCGCTTGGTTGAATTGTCCGCATCGCGGAAGGCCTTGGCCAGCTGGATGCCCTCGGCATTCATCAGCGACGACATCACGCTGTTCTGCTCGCTGGACTCGTTGAAGCCCGGTCCATTTTCCGAGCCGGGCAGGTCCTCAAAAAAGTCCTGCACCGGGACGCCAAGAATCTTCGCCGTGTAAAAAAGCCGGCTGGCACTGATCCGGTTTGAGCCCTTCTCGTATTTTTGCACCTGCTGGAAGGTGATCCCCAGCAATTCACCAAGCTTTTCCTGGCTCATGCTGATGATCTGCCGCCGCATGCGGATACGCGAACCGACATGGACATCGATATAGTTTGGATCTCGTCTTGCCATTTTTCCCTCAGACCGTTGCCCCCGGTCTGGATTCCGCCCCATCAGTCACTTGTCCCAAATTCAATTCAGTTCAAGCAATCAACTTTCCGTGATGAATTAGTATATTAGGTGCTCGCATGTAAACATAATTCGATGGGTCCAGCAAGAATTCCACCTTTATTACAATCATTTCGCACACGCTCAACTATAGATTGCGATGCAAGACAAACCCCACCGCGAGCACCAGAAAACCTGCAACGGCAAACAGCAATTCGCCAAGCCGGGCAAAGACCGTTGGCGCCAGGCTCTGCGGCAGCCTTGAATCGATAATGCCGTCCTGACCCTCGAAAAGCTGCGACAGGATGCGGCCATAGGGATCAATCACCGCGGATATTCCCGTGTTGGCCGCCCTCACCATGGGCAGACCCTGTTCGATGGTTCGGAGCCGCGCCTGCGCCAGGTGCTGGTAAGGCCCGGTAGAATTGCCGAACCATCCATCATTGGTCACATTGATCAGCCAGCCCGGTCGCTGCAGGGGGTCGACAAGACGGTCCGGGAAGATCGCTTCGTAGCAGACGGTAAAGCCGGCAAGCGGCGCGCCCGGCATGGCGAGGCTGACAGGCCCCTTTCCCGCGGCGAAACTGCCAGGAACCGTGACCACCTTGCGAAAACCCAGCGGTTCAAGCAGCCATTCAAACGGCAGGAACTCGCCCCCGGGAACCAGACGCCACTTGTCATAGCGCCCAACAACTGTACCCGAACCGTCAAAAGTCAGAATGCTGTTATAAATTTTATCCCGTGTGCGATCATCGCCCGCAACCACGTCGCGCCGCAAGGCACCGGTCACCAATGTTGTGGCACCGCCGAGCAGCTGCGCCAGTTCCGCCTTGGCAACCTCGCTCTCGTCGATAAGGAAAGATACGGCCGTTTCAGGCCAGATGATATGGGTGACTGGTGTTCCGTAGGCTGCCGGCCGTGCTGACATTTCCAGCAACTGGTCAAAGATAGCCCGGGCATTTTCATCCCGCCATTTGGAGTCCTGGGAAATATTGGGTTGGACAATGCGGATGGTGACACCTTCAACATTCGCAACGCTGCCATGCTGAAGCCGGTAGGCCCCCCACGCCCAGCACAGGGGAAGTGTTGCAAAGATCGTCAAGGCCAGGAGGCGAGGCAGGGCTTTCGCCTGCCGGTCAAAAATGAACGGCCAGGTTACGGACCACAGCAAGATCAGCAGGGTAAGCCCGGGCATGCCCCAGAGGGAGGCCGTTTGCGCCACTCCGCCCATGCCATCGCTGGCCAGACCCGGTGCCGCCCAGGGAAACCCCGTGAACAAAGCGCCGCGCAACCACTCGGCCACCGCGAGCAGGGTTGCAAAAACCAGCGCTGCGGGAAACCGCCTGAGGCCCGCTGCCGTCACACAAAGCGTGGCAAGCCCCCAATAAACCGCCATGGCAGCAGCCAACCCGCCAACGGCAAAAGGCATCATCCACAAATAGTCATCTGCATCGACAAAAAAAGCAAAACCGATCCAGTGGAAGGCCACGAGGAAATAACCAAAGCCGAAACACCAGCCGAGAAAAAAGGATTGGAAGCGTTGTGGCCTTTCAATGCCATCGAGCAGGAAGAGCAGAATGGGAAAACCCAGGAACATTAGCGGCCAGAAATCCAGCGGTGGCATCGAAAGGGCCGGCGCCGCCCCAGCAACCAGCGCAAGGCCCACGCGCCGCCAGCCCGTTATTCCGCGCAGAGCCTCAACCAACAGAAGCATCAGTGCGCTCGCAGTTTCGCCACAGCCTCTGCCATTGAGCAAATGATCTCGAACATCATGACCACGCCGGCATAGGCCGTCATGCCGGAGGCATCGAAGGGTGGCGAGACCTCCACCACATCGGCGCCCACAATGTTGAGACCGCGCAGGCCCCGCAGCATCTGCTGGGCCTGGAACGTGGTGAAGCCGCCAACTTCCGGCGTACCCGTGCCCGGCGCATAGACCGGATCAAGCATGTCGATATCGAAGCTCACATAGGTTTCGCTGGAACCAACAATCCCACGCGCGATCTCCATCACCTTGACAGGTCCAAGCTCCATGGCTTCCTCAATGCGCATGAGGCGGACCCCCATCTTCTTGCCATATTCGAAGTCATCGGCGTCATACATGGAACCGCGAAGGCCGATCTGGATGGTGCGCTTGGGATCCAGTACGCCTTCCTCGATCGCCCGCCGGAACGGTGTGCCATGGGTATATTTGAAGCCGCCGAAATAGCTGTCGTAAAGATCCGTGTGGGCATCGAAATGCACCATGCCCACTGGCTTCTTCGCGCCCACCGCCCGCAGGATCGGCAGCGAACAAAGATGATCGCCGCCCGCCGAAAGCGGGCGAATGCCCTTGGCCACCAGCTTCTTGAAATAGGTTTCAACGCGCACCAATGCATCATCGACACTGGCCGGATTGACCGAACAATCGCCAAGGTCGGCAATATTGGCGAGGTCATAGGGAACAATGCCCGTGGTCTGATGCATGCGCCGCACCATGGAGGATTGGTCGCGCATCTGCCGTGGCGCATGGCGGGGGCCGGGGCGGTTTGTCGTGCCCCCATCCCAGGGAACGCCGACGATGCCGATGTCGATATCCTTTGCCTCATCAAGCGGCACATGGGGAAGCCGCATGAAAGTGGCAATACCGCCGAAACGCGGCACCACGAGTCCAGAGGCGGGTTGATTGAATTTGCTCATAGGGCACTTCTTCCGTTCAGTTCTTGATCATCAGTTTGCGCGGCGTTTTGCAAAGGCACTCGGCACCCTTGGGCGTAATCAGGATTGTTTCCGACAGTTCAAGCCCGCCATCGTCAAGCCAGAGCGCCGGCATGAAATGCAAGGTCATATTGACTTCAAGAACCGTTTTGTCACCCCGGCGGATGGACATGCTGCGCTCGCCCCAATCGGGCGGATAGGAAAGCCCGATGGAATAGCCGGCACGCGAATCCTTCTTGAAGCCATGGCGGTTAAGTTCATCGAAGAAGGCATCCGCCACATCGCCACAGGTCTTTCCCGGCTTTGCCATCTCGAGCCCGGCGGACGTTGCCTCAAGCACGGCCTTTTCCGCGTCGAGAAATTTCTGCGGCGGCGTGCCCAGATAAACCGTGCGCGACAGTGGCGCGTGATAACGCCGGTAACAGCCGCCGAGCTCAAAGAAGGTGCCTTCGCCCTTTTTGAAAGGCCGGTCGTCCCAGGTAAGATGCGGTGCCGTGGCATCAAGTCCCGAAGGCGCCATAGGTACGAACGCAGCGTAATCTCCCCAATTGCCGTCAGCCCCCAAGATGGCCTGTTTCTGCACCTCGGCAATCAGCACATTTTTGGCAAGGCCCGGCTCAACCAGATCGAACACCGTGGTGTGCATGGCATCGACAATCCTGGCAGCCTTGCGGATGAAGGCCACTTCAAGATCGCTCTTCACGCTGCGCTGCCAGTTCACCAGCCCGGTTGCATCCTGAAGCACTGCCCCGCGCAAATTCTGTTGCAGCGTGGTATAGGCCTTGGCCGAGAACCAGTAATTGTCCATCTCCAGGCCGATGCGTTTGGCGCTCCAGCCGCGCTCGGTGATCACCTGGGAAAGCTGCTCCATGGGATGACGCTCGGGCGATTGCACGTAGTCGTCGGGATAGCCCACGATATTGTCATGGTCCATGAAGGCCGTACGCTTGGCCCCGTTGGCATCCATGCCGCGGCCCCACCATACGGGTTCGCCCTCAAGGCCCAGCAGTACCGCCTGATGCACATAGAAGGACCAGCCGTCATAGCCCGTGAGCCAGCCCATGTTGGAAGGGTCGGAAACAATGACGAGATCAAGGTTCCGCGCCATCATGGCGCTGCGGGTTTTGGCAATGCGCCGTTGAAACTCGGCAAGGGGAAAATGCAATATCGCTTCACTCATGATTTCAGTTTGGCCCGGGCCTGCAATTGACGCAAGGCCAGTGCAGTGGCTACGCTTGGTCCATGACAAACACATTTGACATCATCGTAATTGGCGCCGGCATTGCCGGGGCCAGCATTGCCGCCCACCTTGCTGAAACCAAACGCGTGCTGATCCTTGAAATGGAGGACCGCCCCGGCTTTCACACCACCGGGAGATCAGCCGCCACCTTCGAGCCCAATTACGGCCCGCCCGCTATGCTGGCCTTCACCCGCGCCAGCAATGAGTTTTTCATCAATCCGCCACAAGGCTTCGCCGATGGCCCTTTGCTCCTGCCGCGTTCTTCCCTCTTCTTCGAAGCGGAGGGACAGGAGGCAGACACAAAAAAACTTCTGAGTTCGGGTTCGGGCCTCGCAGAGCTATCGGAAGCACAAGCGCTGAAACATTTCCCCGTGCTGCGTCCGGGCTATGCCAAGCGTACCTTCCTCGATCCCCATACGGGCGATCTCGATGTGGACCTTCTGCACCGCGGCTATCTCAAGCTCTTCAAATCCCGCAGCGGACAGCTGCTCAACAGCGCTGGCGCCGAAAGCATCGAACGCAGCGGAAATGTCTGGCGCATCACCACGCCGCGGGGGATTTTCGAAGCTGCCATTCTCGTCAATGCCGCAGGCGCCTGGGGCGATGTCGTTGCCCAAAAGGCGGGGGTAAAGCCCGTAGGCCTTGTTCCCAAACGCCGCTCCATCGGAGTCATTCCGGTAGACGGCATTCCGGGCGTTGCCGATTTCCCCATGGTCACTGATGTGGGTGAAACCTGGTATGCCAAGCCCCAGAGCGGCAAGATGATGGTATCTTCCGCCGACGCGACACCGGTTGAGCCCCACGACGCCTATGCCGACGATATGGCCATCGCCGAAGGCATCGAGCGCCTGATGAATGCCACAACAATTGAGGTCAATCACCTCGATCATTCCTGGGGCGGGCTTCGCACCTTCGCGCCCGATGGTTCGCCCGTTATTGGTTTTGATCCGCATACGGAAGGATTTTTCTGGCTCGCGGGCCAAGGGGGCTACGGCATCCAGTCTGCGCCCGCTCTTTCCCGCACTGCCGCCGCGATGGTGCTGGGAAAATCGATTCCAGCCGAAGTGATGGATGCCGGTCTTAGGCTTCAGGAGATCGCGCCGGAGCGCTTCAGTTAGACCCTATCCCAATTCGACATGCCACCATTTGGGACGACCACCCTTGTAGGAATGGGAAATCGGAATCAGCTCCTGGCGGTTGGGTGAATCGAAGACGCCCAGAACGAGGGCAATGACTGGCTTGTCGTCAATCGCCCCGGTCGTGCTGCCGCACTCCGGGCAGAACGCCCGGCTCGAAAAATCCGAAGACCGGTACACTGAAGGCGCACCGCCAGGACCATTCCAAAAAACCGATTCGCGCGGGAACTCCACCCATGCAACCGTCAATGCACCCGAGTGGCGCTGGCACTTTTTGCAGGAACGCGTATGTGGAAGCTGCGGCATCCCTGTTGCAGTAAACCGGATGCGGCCACAAAGGCATCCGCCTTCATGTAAGTTTGGTTTTCTTGACTTCATATTTGATTGCCTTGATTCAAGCCTTCTTTCCTCCGACGCCCTTTGCCCGCTTCCTATCCCACCAGCAGGGGAAATTCAGGCCCATCCATGACCGCCCCATGGGACAATGTCACCCCTCTAAATGGCGGTGAAGTTTTCACACCTTCACGACGCGCAAACCTTGCATCGTCACCAAGCAACCGCAAGCTGAAGGCGCGCCGCTGTTCGCTTGCGGAATTATTGGCAGGCGCGCCGTGCAGCGTCTTGTAGTTGAACGCCACCGCGTCACCCGGTTCCAGCTCCCAGCCGATCACCTTGAATTTGTCCCTGTTGCCATTGATGTCCGGCACTTCTTCAAGCCCGTCATTTTCATTCAGCGGCGTCTTGTCGAAGCGCTCCGGCCGATAGAACTTGCCCCACGTGTGCGAGCCCGCCACAAACTCCAGCGTACGGTCCAAAGGCACATGGTCCAACGGAATCCACAAGGACACCGTGTCATTGC
>JBAVOA010000579.1:0-4605 GCA_049691635.1 Aestuariivirga sp.
CTACACCATCAAGCAAGTGTGCTGCACGGCCCTCATCGTTTACGCCTAACGCAACCCGATTGTTATACCTGAAATCGAACTCAGCCAGATAGCGGTGCAGATGCTTCTCGCGGCAATGCTGATAGACGCCGCGCATACCGCGCTTGAACAGGGAGAAATAGCCTTCGAGAGTATTGGTATAGGCTTCGCCACGAACGTATTCGTCTTTCAGGTGGTTTACTTTCTCATGACCGGCAAAGCCGAGAAGGTCCTTGCGATAGTAGGGGGCAGTATCGGTCATGACGCGGCTTTCAGGATGCACGTTGTCGCGGATTGCCTGTTCGATGCCAACGCGGCTCAAGACTGCAAGGCGCTGCGAACGGACATGATCGCCACGCTCTACGAGGCTGAGAACCTTCATCTTGTGGACGGCCCCACGCGAACGCTTGAAGCCTACTTTCATTCCCACGAAAGTTTCGTCTGCCTCTACGATCTTGCCAGCACCGCCCAGTGGTTCGAGATTGTTTGACTTCATGGCCTCACGGATACGGTGGCACATAAACCAAGCGCTCTTGAGAGTGATGCCAAGGGTCCGGTGCATCTGGTTCGCGCTGATGCCTTTCTTGGACGATGCAATCAGGTGGATAGCCTGCAGCCAATAGCGCAGCGGAATATGGCTGCTCTCGAAAATGGTGTTGATCTTGACGGTGAAGGGCTTGCGGCACTGGTAGCACTTGTAAGCGCCAATGCGGGTGGATTTTCCATTCATCTTGGAGATACGCTCTACACCGCCACAATGGGGGCAGGTCGGCCCTTCCGGCCAGACGCGGGCCTCAACCCACTTGTAGGCCTCAACTTCATCGTGAAAGTGCTTTTCTGAAAGAATGGACGGCATGGCTAAACTCCCTATGGAATCTATATAATAGGTCCATTTGGGTACGTCAAGTATCTAGAGAAAATAATTTGGTTAGTTTGACCTTTTTTTCTCAGCCTTAATTTCAATTATGCGGTCAATTTTGCTTTTCATATTATTAAGGACTGAATCAGATGCGGCCAAAGTTATATTTCCTGCTTGCTCCGTGGACACCAGAAATTCAGGCCCAGATGGGCCATGACCAACTGCGCAAGTCACTACCGTCAAAAGAGGAAAAACGGGAGTACCGTTCTTGGCGTCCCACTGCGTTAGTATTCCTCTCTGAAGAACAGACACAAACTCCCGAACTTGCTCAGGAGAGAAGCGAATGTCTATGACTTCACCTTTTTCAGAGGTAACTTGCAGCATGTGCGAACCATCTAGTTCAGGAATATCTTTTATGCCCGTGGCCGTTCCATCCATTTTGTCTCTCCCGTCACCGAAAGGTTATCAAAAATGACTGGGTACGGCAAGTATAATATCGCCCACCGTACGGTCATTCCGCTATAAACGGCTATTCTCCAAAATTGTAAGTTTCGCCCGTGAGCGCAAGGCCTCTTGAAACAGGGGCATCGCTGAAATCCAATCGGCTGTTCTGATGAACGCCATGGTACGACACATGCGGAATTTGATTTTGGCGCTACTGGTCAGGCGGCGGATTGCACCGGCACATCAAACTCAATGCCATTACCTACAATATGAATGGTTACGGAAAATCCGAGCTTTGCGGAAAAGTCCATCAGCCTTTCCACCGAGAACCGGCTGATTTTTTCATTCATCAGGGCTGAAACATTGGGCTGGTCGAGGCCGAGCAGTTCACCTGCGACAACTTGGGTCAAGCCGCGCTTTCTGACTTCGCCGGCAACGAAACGGATGAGTTTTGATTTCGTAACCAGCTCATCGGCATTGGGAAATTCGAGTTCGTGAAATGCGCTTTTAATCATCGTTTGAATCCGTCAATCCCAATTTGTCGCAAGTGCTTCACGCAACCGCGATTGCACCAGTTCAACGTCGTGTTTCGGCGTTTCGCCGCCACGCTTTGATTTCTTCTGAAAGGCATGCAACACCACGATCACATCCTTGACCTTTGTCGTATAGACACAACGATAGGCATCGCCATCGAAATCTTCAACAATCTCGACTACACCTCCGCCGCCAAAGCCCTGCAGAGTTTTCACATTCGGGGCTCGTCCGCCCTGCTGGGCGACAAACAACGAATGGCCAATTTCCTGCCGGACCTCATCGGGGAAAGCCGACAAATCCTTCTTGCTGCTGCCAACAAACTTGAGGGGCTTTAGCATTAAAAATATATCAGTACTTATATATGACAAAACTGATATAGTCAAGCACATCCATCACGGAGTAACTTCCACCCGCTTAACGCCCTTCGGTGCGGTCACGCCTTTCCAGATCGCATTCGCCTGATGCACTGGCGCATTCGGTTGCCTTGCCACGAAATCACCGTCGCCCGGTTTGGCGCGCATGTCACCTTGCTCCCAGGCGACGCGGCCGCGTGAGAGAACCGTGCGCGGCGCGCCCTTGCATTCGTAGCCTTCGAAGACGTTGTATTCGATGCGGCTCACCTGGTTCCTGGCGCTGATCTTTTTCGTGGCGGCGGGATCCCACACGACAATATCAGCATCGCTGCCCACGGCCACGGCACCCTTCTTGGGATACATGTTCAAGATTCGCGCGATGTTATAGGATGTGACTGCCACGAATTCTTCCTTGGTCAGCCGCCCGCTGTTCACCCCGGCATTCCACAGCACCGGCATGCGGTCTTCAAGCCCGCCCGTGCCGTTGGGGATCATCGAAAAATTCTTGGCGCCCACGCGCTTCTGCTTGATGGTGAAGGAGCAATGGTCCGTGGCCACCACCGAAAGCGAACCCGATTGCAGGCCCGCCCAAAGGCTGTCCTGGTGGCTCTTGTTGCGGAAGGGTGGCGACATCACGCGGCCCGCCGCATAGTCCCAGTCCTTGTTCTGGTATTCTGAATCATCGAGCATGAGATGCTGGATCAGCGGCTCGCCGTAAACCCGCTTGCCCGCCTGCCTGGCGCGCCGGATCGCCTCATGCGTCTGTTCGCAGGAGGTATGTACCACGTAAAGCGGCGAGCCCGCCATGTCGGCAATCATGATGGCCCGGTTTGTCGCTTCGCCTTCCACTTCGGGAGGGCGTGAATAGCTGTGGCCCTCCGGCCCCGTAATGCCGCGCGCCAGCAAATCCGCCTGCATGCGTGCCACCACATCGCCGTTTTCCGCATGGACCAGCGGCAAAGCGCCGAGCTGGGCGCAGCGTTTGAAACTGTTGTAGAGCTCGTCGTCATTCACCATCAGCGCGCCCTTGTAGGCCATGAAATGCTTGAAGGTGTTGATGCCGTAGGTTTTCACCACCGTTTCCATCTCGTCATGAACCTGCGGGCTCCAGCTCGTCACCGCCATGTGGAAGGAATAATCCGTGGCCGCCTTTTCTGATTTGTGCCGCCAGGCCTGATAGGCAGCCAGCATCGATTCGCCGGGCGCGGGAATGCAGAAATCCACAATCATCGTGGTGCCGCCGGAAAGTGCTGCCTTGGTGCCCCACTCGAAATCATCGGCCGAGACATTGCCCATGAACATCAGTTCCATGTGGGTATGCGGATCAATGCCGCCAGGCATCACATAGCAGCCGCCCGCATCAATCGTCGTGGTGCCGGAGAGCTTGTCGCCGACCGCGACAATCCTGCCGCCGTCAATGAGCACATCGGCCCGCACCGAATGGTCATGATTGACAACCGTGCCGCCGCGAATGAGTGTGGACATATTTTCCTCCGTACAAAGAATAAAAAAGGGGTGGCAAGTGCCACCCCTTCGCTATTTTCTTACATCGCCTTGGCGGCGTCCGTCACAACGGATGTCCAGGCGCCTTCCGGCTTCTTGGTGATCACCGGATCGGAACCGCCCTTCATCAGGGTATCAACCGTGCGTTCGGCGGCAGCCACGTCAAGCGTGCCGTCGGAACCTTCGGTGAGCTTGTTGATTTCCCCGATCATGGTGGTCTGGTGCCCTTCGGTCTGTGAGCCGGAAGCATCATTCTCGAGCACAACCTTCACCGCGTCCGCCGGATTGGCGCGCGCGTCATCCCAGCCCTTCATCGAAGCCTTCACGAACTTCGCCATGGTGGCGACAAAGGCCGGATCCTTCAGCTTGTCTTCCAGCACGTAAAGCCCGTCTTCCAGCGTGGCAACGCCCTGGTCTTCATATTTGAACACCACGAGGTCTTCCGCCTTCATGCCGGCTTCGATGATCTGGTAGTATTCGTTATAGGTCATCGTCGAGATGCAGTCCGCCTGCTTTTGCAGGATGGGGTCCACGTTGAAACCCTGCTTCAGCACGGTCACGCCGTCGGCGCCGCCCGCCGTCGGCAGGCCAAGCTGGCTCATCCACGACAGGAACGGATATTCATTGCCGTAGAACCAGACGCCAAGGGTCTTGCCCTTGAATTCTTCCGGCTTGGTGATCCCTGAGTCCTTGCGGCAGGTCAGCATCATGCCGGACTTCTTGAAAGGCTGGGCAATGTTCACAACCTTGGAGCCCTTTTCGCGGGTCGCCAAAGCCGATGGCATCCAGTCGATCACCACGTCAGCCCCGCCACCGGCAAGCACCTGCTGCGGATTGATGTCCGGACCGCCCGGCAGGATGGTGACCTCAAGGCCTGCATCCTTGTAGTAACCC
>JBAVOA010000580.1:0-22498 GCA_049691635.1 Aestuariivirga sp.
CCTTCCGCGCGCCGGCCGCCGGGCATTGGGTTTTCGCCAGCGTTCTTGCAGCCGGTTTCGCAATCCAGCTTCCCGTGGCGCAAGCCGGCACCGGCACAACTGTTGATGCGAAGCGCGATTTCCTCGAACTTTGCGCCGACTGCCATAACGAAGACGCCAGGGGCAATGGCCCGCTGACCAGGAACCTCAGCAAGGTTCCGCCGGATCTCACGCGCATCAAACAGCGCGCCCATGGCAGCTTCGACGAAAAAGCCGTCTTCGACTGGATCATCGGCCTCAAAATGAACACCTCGCACGGCACCCGCGACATGCCCATCTGGGGCGACTGGCTGATGGATGAAACCCTCGAGGACGGCACATCGCTCGAAGCAGCCCATGCTGCCGAAAAGGAAGTCGAACGGCGCGTGATGGCGATTGTCAAATATCTTGAGACGCTGCAGGTCGCGGATTAGCGCCCTCCGGCAGCATCACGCGCTGCCGATGAGCATGCCGGTAAGGAAGACGAGAAACCCGCCAACGGCGATCTGGAAGGCCGCTTTCAGGAAAGGCGTGTCCATGTATTTGTAGCGGATCCAGGAAATCACCCAGAGCTCGACAAACACCACGGCAATGGCGATGCCGGTGGCGGTTTTGAAATCGGAAATGAGATAGGGCAGGGTGTGGCCCAGGCCGCCAACCGCCGTCATGATCCCGGCTGCAAGGCCCCGGATCAGCGGATGGCCGCGCCCCGTCAGCTTGCCGTCATCGGAAAGGCCTTCGGCCAGCCCCATGGAAATGCCGGCCCCCACCGACGCGGCAAGCCCCACCAGGAAAGTCTCCCAGGTGCTGCCCGTGGCAAAGGCCGCCGCAAAGAGGGGCGCAAGCGTCGACACGGAGCCATCCATCAGCCCCACCAGGCCGGGCTGGAGCACCTGCAGCAGGAAAAGCCGCCGCCGCGTTTCCGCCTCGTCGATCTTCACATCCGCCGTCACGTGCTTGTCGCCCAGCTTTGCCGCCAGGGACTCATGGCCCTTCTCGGCGGCGGCCAATTGATTGAGCAGCTTCTTGACCTGCGGGTCCTTGCTGTACTCGGCCGACTGTTTGTAGAAACGGTAATTCTCCAGCTCGATGACTTCGGCGCGCTTGCGCATGTCATCGATATTGAGCTTGCTCACCAGCCAGGCAGGCCGGTGCTTCACAAAGCCAATGATGTCCGAGCGCCGGATCAGCGGGATGAAATCGCCGAACTTCTTGCGGTAGAGCTCGGTCAGCCAGCGCCGGTGCTCGTGCTCTTCTTCCGACATCTCCATGAAGACCTTGGCGGAAGCGGGGTAGGTTTGCAGCAGCGCATTGGCAAAGCCCGAATAGGCGCGCGCATCGTCATCCTCGCTGGAGATGGCAAGGGCGATGATTTCCTGTTCGGTAAGGTCAGAGAAGCTTTTCATGGAGCAAAGTTAGAATAGTTCTAATCTCTGGTCTAGGGGGACAGATCAGTTCTCGTCCATCTTAAGCGCCGCAATGAAGGCTTCCTGCGGAATATCGACCTTGCCGAACTGCCGCATCTTCTTCTTGCCTTCCTTCTGCTTGTCCAGAAGCTTGCGCTTGCGGCTGATGTCGCCGCCATAGCACTTGGCGGTCACGTCCTTGCGCATCGCCGAAAGCGTTTCGCGCGCCACGATCTTGCCGCCGATGGTGGCCTGGATCGGAATCTGGAACATGTGGCGGGGGATAAGCTCCTTCAGCTTCTCGCACATCACCCGCCCGCGCTGTTCGGCCCTGGCCCGGTGCACCACCATGGCAAGCGCATCGACCGGTTCGCCGTTCACCAGAATGCCCATGCGCACCAGGTCGCCCTTCTCATAGGCGGTCATCTTGTAATCGAAGCTGGCATAGCCGCGGCTCACCGATTTCAGCCGGTCATAGAAATCAAACACCACTTCATTGAGCGGCAGTTCATAGATCACCATGGCGCGGCTGCCCGCATAGGTCAGCTGCTTCTGCCGCCCGCGCCGGTCTTCGCACAGCTTGAGGATCGAGCCCAGATATTCATCAGGCACCAGGATGGTGGCCTCGATCCACGGCTCCTCGATGGATTCAACCAGCGTGGCGTCCGGCATGTCCACCGGATTGTGCAGCGAAATCTGCGTGCCATCGCGCATGTTGATCTTGTAGATCACGCTTGGCGCCGTGGTGATGATGTCCACATTGAATTCGCGCTCGATGCGTTCGCGGGTGATTTCAAGATGCAGCAGGCCCAAAAACCCACAGCGGAAACCAAAGCCAAGGGCCGCCGAGGTCTCCATGTCAAACGTGAAGCTCGCATCATTCAGCCGCAAACGGCCCATGGCTTCGCGCAGGTCTTCGAACTTCGCCGCATCGACGGGGAAGAAGCCGGCGAACACCACCGATTGGGCTTCCTTGAAGTCAGGCAAGGCTTCAGCCGCCGGATTCTTTTCGTCGGTCACCGTATCGCCCACTCGCGTGTCGGCCACTTCCTTGATGGCGGCGGTGAAGAAACCGATCTCGCCGGGGCCGAGGCTCGCCACCATTTCCTTCTTGGGCCGCGAAACGCCGACGCGGTCGATGAGATAGGACCCGCCGGTGCCCATCATCTTGACGCGCATGCCCTTCTTGAGCTCGCCGTCAATGATACGCAGCAGAACCACAACGCCCAGATAGGAGTCATACCAGCTGTCCACCAGCAGGGCCTTCAGCGGCTTGTCGCGGTCGCCCTTCGGCGCGGGCAGGCGATTGACAATCGCTTCCAGAACATCGGGAACGCCCAAACCTGTCTTCGCCGAAATCAGCACGGCATCCGAGGCATCAATGCCGATCACATCTTCAATCTGCTGGCGGATGCGCTCGGGCTCGGCGGCCGGCAAATCCACCTTGTTGAGGACGGGAACAATCTCGTGGTTGTTGTTGATCGCCTGATAGACATTGGCCAGCGTCTGGGCTTCCACGCCCTGTGAAGCATCCACCACCAGCAGCGAGCCCTCGCAGGCCGCCAGCGAGCGCGACACCTCATAGGCAAAGTCCACATGCCCCGGCGTGTCGATCAGGTTGAGGACATACTGCTCGCCGTTCCTGGCCTTGTAATCCAGGCGCACCGTATTGGCCTTGATGGTAATGCCGCGTTCACGCTCCAGGTCCATGGAATCGAGGATCTGGTCCACCATGTCCCGGTCGGACACCGCCCCGCACAGCTGGATCAGCCGGTCAGCCAGCGTGGACTTGCCGTGGTCAATATGGGCGATAATGGAGAAATTGCGGATATGGGCAGTATCAGTCATTGCGCGCGGTGTTTGGCATTGCGATGGCTGTTGGTCAAGCGTCCGTCTCAATAACCCCTCCCCCTCGCGGGGAGGGGTTGGGGTGGGGGGAGTTCAGGCGGGATATTTCCACAGCTAAGCCAGCTCTTGCCAGCAATTGCCAGCTAAACTATATTGCCTTCATGGCAGAACCCCAGCTTTCCGTGAGGTCAGCCCGCGCCAAGGCGCTGGCCTATAAATTGGCAAAGAAAGAACAGCGCACCATCTCCCAGGTGGTTGAGCGGGCGCTGGAGAATTATGCGAAGCCTGTGGGTGCGCGGCAAAGAGAAACTGATTCCGAGTTCTGGGAACGGGTTCGGCGGGATTTCTCCACCGATATTGACCTTGACGAAATCGTCAAAGAGCATCGCAACTTGCCGCACAAGCCCGTTGATCTGTGATATTTCTGGACACCAACGTGCTTTCCGAACCGATGCGGCCGAAGGCCGATCCGCGCGTTGTGGCATGGATAGGCAAAAACCAGGGCAAGCTCGCTATTTCAACAGTCGTCTTGGCTGAAATTGCCTTCGGCATAGAGCGTATAAGACCGGACCAGCGCGCCAAGCGTTTTGAAGGTTTTCTAGCGCGAACCCGCTCGCATTTTAATGGGCGCATTCATGGTTTCGATGAAGGTTCCGCAATGATCTATGGCGTGATCATGGGCGAAGCATATCGCAAGGGCCGTGCCCTCACCGTCCCCGATGGCATGATCGCGGCCATTGCTCTCCACCACAACGCAGCCCTCGCCACCCGCAACACGTCGGATTTCGGGTTTTTGAAGATAAAGCTGGTCAATCCTTGGGGGTGAGGGGAAGTCACCTGCCTTTTAGAATTTTCATTTAAAGCCCGTGCGGGCTTGAAGCCACGGCGGGGGCACCACCCCAATCCCTCATCTCAATCTCCGCGGCTTTACCGGTGGCGCCGAAAGCGGGTCCTCCGGCCACGAATGCTTGGGGTAACGCCCGCGCAGCTCGGCGCGCACGTCGGGATAGCCATTGGTCCAGAAGGTCTCCAGCGACTTGGTGACGGCCAGCGGCCGCCCCGCCGGCGACAGCAGTTCAATGCGGAGCTGCGCCCGGCCCCTGGCAATCGTCGGCGTGCGGGCCAGCCCGAACATCTCCTGCAGGCGCACCCGGATCACCGGATCGCCATCGGTTTCGTAATCAATGGCCACATGGGCGCCCGACGGAACCTCGATGCGGCTTGGCACAAGGCTCTCCATCTGCCTTTGCAGGTCGTAAGGCACGAGCCCCTTGATGATGGCAAACATATCGAGCCGCTCAAGATGGGCCTTGCGCGTGATCCCCGCGAGATATGGCGTCAGCCATTCATTCAAACTCAATAGCAGGGCCTCGTCCGAAAGATCGGGCCAGCCGTCTTCGGGCAGCAGGCGGCGCAGATACATCACCTGCGCCCTGAAATGCGTGACGCCGTCTTTCCATGGCAAAACCCGGAGCCCCATCCCGGCGATGCCCTGCGCCATCGCGGCAGCCGTGGCCTGCGGGTCGGCATCGGCAAGGGGCCGCTCTTCAATAATCAGTGCACTGAGCTTTCGTGCCCGCGTGGCGATCACACTTTGGCTGCGCGAATCCCAGGCCACCTTTTCAACCGTTTCGATCTGGCTGGCAAAATGCGCTTCGATCTCGGCCAGTGTCAGGGGTGCGGCCAGAAAAATCCTCTGGTCGCCGGAGGCGCCATCGGTCGTGGCAATCGCAAGCCACTCCTGCTTGGCCAGCCCGTCATGTTCGGGAAGCACGGCCCCGCCGCCGCCCGACATCCGGTAGCGCCGCTCGCCGCCGCGCTTCTGTGCAATGCGGTCCGGCCAGGCCAGCGCGGTCAGCACGCCTTCGCTGATGTCCGCCGTATCAGCTTTGATCGACAGGATTTGCCTGATCTGCCTGGCAGAAGCCTGGATGCGCACCCGCGCGTTGCCCCGCGTTGCTGCCAGCCGCGAAGCGATATCGCACCCCGCATCGCGCCCCAATCCATCGCGCTCGGAAATGAAAGCGGCAAGCTCCGCCGCAGTCTCGCCAGCGCCCAGCTCATTGCCTTTTATCACCATATGGGCGAGGCGGGGATGCAGCGGCACCTTCACCATCGCCCGCCCCATGGCGGTAATCCGTCCTTCGGCATCAAGAGCCTCGAGCCGCTTCAGCAGATCCTGCGCCTGGGTAAAGGCGGCCGCAGGCGGGCTATCGAGCCAGGAAAGCGAGGAGGGCTCATGCACGCCCCATGCCGCCAGCTCCAAGACAAGCGGCGTCAAATCACTCACCAGAATTTCCGGCTGGTCATGGGCCGCAAGGGCCCGCGTCTCGGCTTCCGGCCAAAGCCTGTAGCACACGCCAGGACCCAGGCGCCCGGCCCGGCCCCGGCGCTGGTCGGCGGAAGCAAGGCTTACCCGCACCGTTTCCAATGCCGTCATCCCCGTGGCCGGATCAAAGCGTGGCGAGCGTTTGAACCCCGTATCAATCACCGTGCCGATGCCCTCGATGGTGAGGCTGGTCTCCGCAATCGTCGTGGCCAGCACAATTTTCCGCATCCCCTCGGCTGCGGGAAGAAGTGCCGCATCCTGCTCGGCAAAGCCCATTGCCCCATAGAGCGGCCGCACCGCCACATTGGCTGGAAGGCTGGCCCCGTTGAGCAGATCCTCGGTCCGGCGGATTTCAGACTCACCCGGCAGGAACACCAGGATGCTCTGCTTGCTCTCACGCAACGCCAATTGCGTGGCCTTGGCCGCATCCGCCGAAATCGTCCGGCGCTCGGCCTTGTCGAGATAGCGCGTCTCAACCGGAAACACGCGGCCCGTGGCGTTGATCACCGGCGCGCCCTGCAGATGTGCCGCAAGCCGCGCCGCATCCAGTGTAGCCGACATGATGAGAAGCCGCAGATCCTCCCGCAGGCTCCTTTGCATATCAAGCGTCAGCGCCAGCCCCAGATCACCATCCAGCGAGCGTTCGTGGAACTCGTCGAAAATGACCAGTCCGGTATCCTTCAATTCCGGATCGCTCTGCAGGCGCCGGGTGAGAATGCCTTCGGTGACAACTTCAATGCGGGTTCTGGCCGAAACCTTGCGGTCAAGCCTGACGGTGTATCCCACCGTCTCGCCGATCGCTTCGCCAAGAGTCTCCGCCATGCGCTTGGCCGCCGCCCGCGCCGCCAGCCGCCGTGGCTCCAGCATGACGATTTTCCGCTGGCCCAGCCAGGGGCTCGCCAAGAGCTTCAGCGGCACCCGCGTAGTCTTGCCCGCCCCGGGTTCTGCCACCAGGATCGCCGCAGGACCAAGCGCCAAGGCTTCACTCAACTGCGGGATGACATCGTCGACCGGAAATTCCACGGGGCCTTAATTTTTCATTTCATGAATCCACGGCGGGTTTGCGCCCGCCCGTGAAACGGTGATCGCCGCAGCTTTCGCCGCGTAGCTCACGGCATGGCGCAGGGACGTTTCATCAAGATAGGAAACCGCCGCCTTGGTGAGCTTTCCCGCCGTCTGCAGCGAGGCAATAAATCCGGCGGTGAAGGTATCGCCGGCGCCCACGGTGTCAGCCACCTTCACGTTGATGGCAGCTTGCTTGACGGTAACGCCTTTGGTGAAAGCTTCCGCCCCGTTCTCTCCCTTGGTGACGACCACAACTTTGGCCCCCGCATTGAGCCATTTTCGGGCCGCCGCAACCAGATCGGTTTTGCCGGTGATCCAAGTCACATCCTCATCGGATATTTTCAGGATGTCGCACAGGGCAATCATCCGGCCAAGGCGTGCCAGGTATGCACGGCGGTCCTTGACCATGTTTGCGCGGATGTTGGGATCAAGGCAGATCACCCGCTTGTCGGCCTCCCGCGTCATAAGAGCCTCAAGCGTCGAGCCCCCGGGCTCGGAAATCAGGCTGATGGAACCGAAATGCAGGGCATTCACATCGGATGAAAGCTTGGGAAGATCCTTTTTGGCGATCATCCGGGCGGCGGAGTTTTCGTCAAAGAACGAATAGCGTGCCTGACCATTATCCAGCTTCACAAAGGCAAGGGTCGAAGGCTTGTCCCAGATCTTGGTGTATTTCAAATCGACATTGCTGGCTTTGAGCCCCGCAGCCAGGCCTTCACCGAAAAAATCCGTGGAAAGTCCGCTGAAGTACCCGGTGATAATGCCAAGCCGCCCCAGCGCAATGGCCGTATTGAAAATGGAACCGCCGTTGAAAGGCTGATAAACCGCCGCCCCGTCCTTGGAGAGGCGCGGCAACATGTCGATCACTGCCTCACCGCAACAAACAATCATTGATTATCTCCATTTTCCTGCCCCGCCTATCCATCGCCCAGCCCTGCGGAAAAATCAATAAATCAGTGGAATTGAATTATTGCAAAAGCAGCCGTCGGCGTGTAGATCGCCCCCTTGATTGGCGTACCTCAAAACTGGAACTACATCAAAATATGACCCCGCGAACGATTCCTGTCGATGTCTTTGATCTCGTGGTCTTCGGCGCCACCGGCGATCTGGCCCAGCGCAAACTGCTTCCGGCGCTCTTTCACCGGGATTTGCAAGGGCAGATTCCGCTTGCCTCCCGAATCATCGGCTCCTCGCGCCGCCCGATGACCCGCGAGGCCTTTCGTGCCTTCGCCCTGGCGGCCATTGAGGCCCATGTCGCTGAAGACCTGCGCAAGCCGGAGATGTGCAGACAATTCCTTGACCGGCTGGATTATGTGGCAGCCGAAGCCAGCCAGGAGGCGGGCTGGAAAGAGCTTGAAAAAGTTCTGAAATCTTCGACGGACCGCATCCGCGTGTTTTACCTGGCAGTTGGCCCTGACCTCTTTGGCCCGATCTGCGAGCGGCTCGGCAGCCACAATCTGGTAACGCCAAACTCCCGTGTTGTGGTTGAAAAGCCCGTGGGCAAGAGCGGCGCTTCCGCCCGTGCCCTGAACGAGCAGATCGGCAGGATTTTCCCCGAGCCCGCGATCTACCGCATCGATCACTACCTCGGCAAGGAGACCGTGCAAAACCTCATGGCCTTGCGCTTTGCCAACGCCCTGTTCGAACCCATCTGGAACGCCTCGCACATTGACAATGTGCAGATCACCGTGGCGGAAACCTTAGGGGTGGAGGGCCGCGCCGGCTACTATGACACGACAGGCGCCCTGCGCGACATGGTGCAAAACCATATGCTGCAGCTTCTTTGTCTTGTGGCCATGGAACCGCCAACCTCAATCGAGGCGGATTCAGTACGGGACGAAAAACTGAAAGTGCTGCAATCCCTGAAGCCCCTCACCGACGAAATCATGGCCGCCAACACCGTGCGCGGACAATACCGCGCCGGTGCTTCCGCCGGTGGCGCGGTTCCCGGCTATCTCGACGAACTGGGATCAGACGCATCCAAGACGGAAACCTTCGTAGCCCTTAAGGCGGAAATTGGTAGCTGGCGCTGGAATGGCGTGCCCTTCTACCTGCGCTCGGGCAAACGGCTCGCCACGCGCCTGTCTGAAATCGTGGTCGAGTTCAAACCGGTGCCCTACTCGGTTTTCGGTACCAGTGCGGGTGCCATCGCCTCCAACCGCCTTGTAATTCGCCTGCAGCCCGACGAAGGTGTGAAGCTGATGCTGATGATCAAAGACCCTGGCCCCGGCGGCATGCGCCTGCGCCAGGTTCCCCTCGACATGACGTTCTCGGATACCTTCGGTGTGCGCAATCCGGACGCCTATGAGCGCCTGCTGATGGATGTGGTGCGCGGCAACCAGACCCTGTTCATGCGCCGCGATGAGGTGACAGCCGCATGGAAATGGATTGATCCCATCTTGAACTACTGGAAGGAATCCCCCGAGCTGCCCAAATCCTACACGGCTGGTACCTGGGGACCATCGGCTGCCGTTGCCCTGGTCGAGCGTGATGGCCGTACCTGGTATGAGGATGATGCTGCATGATCGCCAAGGAGCGATTGTTCGAAAGCCGGGGCAGCCTGTCTTCAGCCCTTGCAACCGATGTCGCCAACGCCTTGCAGCACCATGTGAGAGTCAAGGGCAGCGCCTGCCTTGCTGTTTCGGGCGGCTCAACCCCGAAGCTCTTCTTTGAAACACTGTCACGCTTCGATATTCCCTGGAGCAAGATCACGGTGACCCTGGTTGACGAGCGTCAGGTGCCTGAGACCAGTCCCCGTTCCAACGCCAGGCTGGTGCGCGAAAACCTGTTACAAAATCGCGCCGAAGGGGCGAAGTTCATTCCGCTGTTTGAAAATCCCGAGGCGGAACGTGCCCCCACCCTCGATGTTGTTGTACTCGGCATGGGAAGTGATGGACACACGGCCTCGTTCTTTCCCGAGGGCGATCATCTGGCGGAAGCCCTTGATCCCAAGACCAACAAGCGCGTCATCGGCATTTCAGCCCCGGCGGCGGATGAACCGCGGCTCACCTTCACGCTTCCAGCCCTTCTTGATGCAAGCCTCCTGTGCCTTCACATCGAAGGACAGGAGAAGCGCAACGTGCTAATCAAGGCCCTTGCGGAAGGCCCTGTTGCGGCCATGCCGGTGCGGGCTGTCCTGCGTTCAAAAAAACCTCTGACACTGTACTGGTGTCCCTGACGGAGTTAAGTTCATGTCTGTCCAGACAATCGTCTCCGCGGTCACGGAGAAAATTATCGAGCGCAGCAAGCCGACGCGCAGCCGTTATCTCCAGCGCATTGCTGCGGCCATGAGCTCCCAGCCCCGGCGCAAGGCGCTGGGTTGCGCCAATATCGCCCACGGCTTTGCCGCCTGTGGCCCCCAAGACAAGGGTGAATTGCGCAATGGCGCGGGTCCGAATCTTGGCATCGTGACATCTTTCAATGACATGCTTTCGGCCCACCAGCCTTTCGAGCACTACCCTCAAATGATTCGCGAAGCGGCCCGCGAGGCTGGCGGCACGGCCCAGGTGGCAGGCGGTGTTCCGGCCATGTGCGATGGCGTCACCCAGGGCGAAACCGGCATGGAGCTGTCACTTTTTTCACGCGATGTGATTGCCCTTTCAACCGCCGTGGCGCTGTCCCACCAGATGTTCGATGCGGCTGTCTATCTCGGCGTCTGCGACAAGATCGTGCCGGGCCTCATCATCGGCGCCCTGTCCTTTGGCCATTTGCCCGCCGTCTTTATTCCCGCCGGCCCCATGACCTCAGGCATGCCCAATGACGAGAAGGCCAAAATCCGCCAGCTCTATGCTGAAGGGAAAGTGGATCGTGCCGCACTGCTGGAAGCCGAAGCCCAGTCCTACCATGGCCCCGGCACCTGCACCTTCTATGGCACCGCCAATTCCAACCAGATGTTGATGGAGATCATGGGTCTTCACCTGCCCGGAAGCACCTTCATCAATCCGGGCACGATGCTGCGCGACGAGATTACGAAAGCTTCCGCCCAGCGGGCTCTTTCAATCACGAGCCTTGGCAACAACTACACACCCATTGGCCGTATCTACGATGAAAAGGCCGTGGTGAACGGCGTTGTGGGATTGCTTGCAACGGGTGGTTCCACCAACCACACGCTGCACCTCATCGCCATGGCCGCTGCTGCCGGAATTGTCCTGACCTGGAAAGATCTGGCGGAACTTTCAGGCGTTGTACCCCTGATGACCCGCATCTATCCCAATGGCAAGGCCGATGTGAACCATTTCAACGCAGCAGGCGGCATGGGTTTTCTCATCCGCGAACTGCTGCATCGCGGCGTGTTGCATGAGGATGTGACTACAATCATGGGCACTGGACTGAAAGGCTATCTGGTGGAGCCAAAACTGGGCCGCAAGGGAGCGCTGGAATGGAGGGACGCCAGCTCTGTTTCCCATGACGACAAAGTCCTGCGCGGCTGTGAAAATCCATTCCAGGCCACGGGGGGCCTCAATGTGCTCGAAGGACCCTTGGGGCACGCGGTGATCAAGACCTCCTCGATTCCCGATGATCGCCATCTTATCGAGGCCCCAGCCCGCGTCTTCCATTCGCAAGAGGAACTTCATGCGGCCTTCAAGGCGGGCGAATTGCACCGGGATGTGGTGGCTGTGGTGCGTTTTCAGGGCCCCAAGGCCAATGGCATGCCGGAACTCCACCGCATGACGCCGCCGCTCAGCGTGTTGCAGGACAAGGGCTTCCGCGTGGGCCTTGTCACCGATGGCCGCATGTCCGGCGCCTCTGGGAAGGTTCCCGCCGCCATTCATGTGACACCCGAGGCCGCCGATGGCGGCGCCATCGCCCGCATCAGGGATGGCGACGTGATCCGCATCGATGCGGATAGTGGCCGCCTGGAAGTCATGGTTGAGGCCAGCGAGTTTGCCGCGCGCACCCCTGCCACCGCCGATCTTTCCCGCAATGAGGCAGGAACCGGCCGCGAATTGTTCAAGACCTTCCGCAATCTCGCCGGCCGTGCTGACCAGGGTGCATCAATTTTTGAGGTTGCATGATGACAAAAGATTTGCAGTCGGGCGTTGAAGCCATTCTTTCCGCCGCACCGGTAGTGCCCGTGATGGTGATTGAGCGGGTGGCCGATGCCGTGCCGCTCGCCCGTGCCTTGGTGGGTGGCGGCCTGCCTGTTCTTGAAATTACCCTGCGCACCAGCGCGGCCCTTGAGGCCATTCGCGCCATCATGGCTGAAGTCCAGGGGGCCATTGTCGGCGTTGGCACCGTGCTGACCCCCGGCCAGATGGCAGCCATGGATAAATTGGGCTGTGCCTTTGCCGTGTCTCCCGGCTCATCTCCACAGCTTCTAGCTTCCGCGCGCGATGTCCGCATGCCGCTTTTGCCCGGCGGTGTCACGGCCTCCGAATGCATGAGCCTCCTGGAGCAAGGCTACAGTTTCCAGAAATTTTTCCCGGCGGAACCGGCGGGCGGTGCCGCCTATCTCTCTTCGCTGTCTCAGCCTTTGCCACAAATCCGCTTCTGCCCCACCGGTGGAATAACTCTGGAGTCTGCCCCCAAATATTTGAAGCTGTCCAACGTCATTACGGTTGGCGGCTCCTGGATGGTGCCAAAGAAGCTGATCGAAGAGGGAAACTGGAGCGGTATTGAAGCCCTGGCCCGCGAGGCCTCGAAACTCCGGGATTGATTATCGCGGATTGAGCCTGCTCATTGCCGCCACGTACTTGCCAATGGCAATGGCGGTTGGCGAGAAAAGCTGGCGGTAGTAGAGGACACCCGTGATCAGCACCGTAGCGCCAATGCAGACATAGGGGCCGCCGAACAGGAACAATGCGGCGATGGCGTAGTAAAATCCGCGTATGCCATTGTTGATGCTGCGTACCGCCTCAGTCAGCACCCGCGCCGCCTGCTCAACCATGATCTCGGATTCCAGGTTCTTCTCCGGCGTTTCCTGCAGGCCCCCAAGGAGCGCACAGGTATAGGCCATCTTGCGCATGGCGTAGGTGAAGGCAAAAAAACTCAAGGCGAGAATGAGGGTCAGGATGGCGAAGTTGAGGGCGAACATGTCTGCACTCATTGTCGCCAGGAATTTCAATTCGCGCGACATGATATAGATACGGTTGACGTTCGCCAACGTACCGACGAGGCCGGCCAGCACGAGGAGTGTGGCCGAGCCGAAATATGAAATTGATGAGGAAATATGCCCCAAAAGGATGGCATCAATCACGCGGTGCTCGCGGTGGATGCCCTGATGTACAGAAAACCAGCGCCGGCGCACCGCATGCAGCTGGGTATTGAGTGACCCCCGCCCGAACGTGCTCAGAATCCCATTGTAAAATCCCCAAAGCCCGAAAATCAACAGGATTGCAGTGAGATGCGGCCAGGCAAAATCGGCGGGCAGGTAGGCGGAGGCGAAGTTCATGAGGCCTTGTGCACTTCCTTGATTTCCACCGCCTTGATATCAGGTGCGCGCTCCAGCGTATAGTTCAGGCTGAAGGGCGATTGGGCCATGAGAACTGGATCGCCGTCAAGGTCATTGGCAATGGAAAACCGGTTGGCGGCTATAAAGTCGTCCAGCTTTTTGGGATCGTCCGCTGATATCCAGCGCATGACTTCATGCCGCGTCGTTTCAAATTCAACCGGAACGCCATATTCATTGGCGAGCCTGTCTGCCAGCACGTCAAGCTGCAACGCGCCAACTACACCGACTATCGCCTGGGCGCCATCGACCGGAACGAACAGCTGCACGACGCCTTCCTCGGCAAGCTCCTCAAGGGCGCTGCGCAGTTTCTTGGCCTTCATGGGATCGGTCAATTTCACGCGGCGCAGGATTTCCGGGGCAAAGCTGGGGACACCGGTGAAGACCAGGTCCTCGCCTTCCGTCAACGTGTCGCCAATCCGCAGCACGCCGTGGTTGGGAATGCCTACCACGTCACCCGCAAAAGCTTCTTCCGCCAGCGAGCGGTCCTGGGCGAAAAAGAATTGCGGGGCATTGAGGGCAAGGGTCTTTCCGGTACGGACGATTTTAACCCGCATGCCGCGTGTGAGCTTGCCTGAGGCAAGCCGCATGAAGGCGATCCGGTCCCGGTGGTTGGGATCCATGTTGGCCTGGATCTTGAAGACAATGCCGGACATTTTCGGTTCGCTCGCATGGACCACGCGCTGTTGGGCCTGCTGGTCGCGCGGCGGCGGCGCGTGGGCGATAAGCGTATCAAGCAGGTCGCGCACTCCGAAGTTTCGCAGTGCCGAGCCAAAAAGCACTGGCGACAGATGGCCTTCGAGGAAGGCGGCGCGGTCAAAGCTGTGGCAGAGGTCTCGCACCAGCTCCATCTCGTCGCGCCATGTCGCAAGTTGCAGCGGCGTGAGCAGGGTTGCAAACAGGGGATCATCGGGACCCGACACCGGCTGCCCGGCGGGATCTTCATCAAGCCTCCGGACGCGCGGCGTGTTGAGATCGTAAGTTCCGGCAAAGGCCCGGCCAAGACCGATAGGCCACACCATGGGAGCAACCGTCAGCGCCAGGCCCTTTTCGATCTCATCCAGGAGATCGAGGGGCTCGCGGGTTTCCCGGTCCATCTTGTTGATGAAGGTGATGATCGGGATGTCACGAAGGCGGCAGATTTCGAACAGCTTGCGGGTGCGCGCTTCAATGCCCTTGGCCCCGTCGATGACCATGACCGCCGCGTCGACTGCCGTGAGCGTACGGTAGGTATCCTCGGAAAAGTCCTCGTGGCCAGGCGTATCCAGGAGATTGAACACGCAATTGTTGTATTCAAAGGTCATGACAGAGGTCACGACCGAAATGCCGCGCGCCCGTTCAATCGACATCCAGTCGGAACGTGTCCGCCTTCGGTCGCCCTTGGCCCGCACCTGTCCGGCAAGCTGGATTGCGCCACCGAAAAGCAGGAGCTTTTCGGTCAGCGTGGTCTTGCCCGCGTCCGGATGGGAAATGATGGCAAAGGTGCGCCGGCGCGAAACTTCGTTGGCAATTTGATCAGTCACGGAAAATAGTCCAACCGGTTCAGATGAACCCGCTTCCTAGCTGAAGTGACGGCGTTTAGCCAGATCACGGCTGCTCTTGCCCTGAAGCTCTGGCCGTGGCAGTTGAGGGCTGAGGGAAGCGATGACGGAATTCTCACTTGTTGGCGATATCGGGGGCACAAACTCCCGTTTTGGGCTTGTCCAACAGGGCTCCATGGCAATCGAGCATATGGAGGCCCTGCGGAACGACAATTTTGCCTCCCTGGAAGCGGCTATTCAGCAGTATTTGCGCAATCGCAATGTCACTGCGCTTTCTTCTGCCGCAATCGCCGTCGCAGCCCCGGTAGACCGCGAACAGATTTCTCTCACCAACCGCGACTGGTCTTTCACCAGCGAAAGCCTGCGCCAGGCCGCCAAGGCACGGCATCTGCGATTATTGAACGACTACGAAGCCCTGGCCCTCTCCCTGCCGCACCTGGGCGGTGATGATCTGGTCCAGATCGGCGGGCAGGAACCCATCGTACCGAAGCTGAAGATCGTCCTGGGGCCAGGCACCGGACTTGGCATGGCGGCACTGGCGCCCCTGCCAAACGGCGGCTGGATGGCACTCCCCGGTGAACTTGGACATGTCACCCTGCCAACCGTAACACGCGAAGAATTTGAGCTGCGCGAACGCATGGTAAAACCTGGCATTGTATTTACTGCGGAAGATGCCGTCAGCGGTGGCGGCCTTTATCTGCTGTACAAGACCATTGATCCCCGTGGGACGCTGGAAACCCCTGAAGCTGTAATCCAGGCGGCTTTGGCTGGACGCGATATTGCAGCCTCGAAAACCCTTGAACACTTCATCGCCTGGCTGGCGCGGCTGTCCGGCGATGCCGCCATGGCCCTGCAGGCCCGTGGTGGCGTGTATCTCGCCGGCGGCATCGCGCCGTCCATAATAGACAAACTGAAGAGTGGAAATTTCCGGTCGATATTTGAGGAAAAAGGAAAGCTGGCGGATGTCATGCGCCCCATTCCCGTTTATGTCATTGTCGATCGCTTTCCAGCATTTAAGGGATGTGCTGCCTCCCTAGCCCCACGAGGTCAGAATGAAGACCACGGATAAAGACGTACTGATTATTATTGATGTCCAGAATGATTTCTGTGAGGGCGGAAATCTGGCTGTTCCCGGCGGCGACGAAGTCGTGCCGATCATCAATGAGTTGGCGAAAGGATTCAAGCATGTCGTACTGACCCAAGACTGGCATCCGGTCGGCCATCTGTCCTTTGCCTCCGCCCACCCGGGCAAGGAGGCGTTTACGCAGATTGAGATGGCCTACGGAACGCAAACCCTGTGGCCTGACCACTGCATACAGGAGCGGCGCGGGTCTTCCCTGCATCATCGCTTGAGTATTCCCCATGCGGAACTGATCATTCGCAAGGGATTCCGCCGCGAGGTTGATTCCTATTCGGCTTTCTTTGAGAATGACCACAAGACGCCGACGGGTCTGGGTGGCTATTTGAAAGAGCGTGGGTTTGGGCGGGTGTTTTTCGCCGGATTGGCCTTCGACTATTGCGTGCGCTACTCCGCCGAGGATTCGAGCATCCTGGGATTTGAAACCCTGGTAATTGAGGAAGCCTGCCGTGCCATTGACCTCAACGGCTCGGCTGAAGCGGCGCGCAGTCTGTTCCGCTACCGTGGCATTGAACTGCTATGAGTTATGTTTTTGCCCCGCCCAAGCAGGCCTCGGTGCCGGTGAGGGGAACCCATTTGCGCTTTCCGGTGCGGCGCATCTATTGCGTCGGTCGCAACTACAACGATCACGTGGCCGAGATGGGTGGAATTCCGGGACGCGAGCCTCCGTTTTTCTTCCAGAAGCCCGCTGATGCAGTGTTTCTTGACGGAGATTTTCCTTACCCCTCGGCAAGTCGCGATGTGCATCATGAAGTGGAACTGGTCGTCGCTCTCCATTCCGGCGGCAGCAACATTGCACTTTCCGATGCATCCCAGCATGTTCATGGCTATGCCGTAGGTATTGATATGACCAGGCGCGATTTGCAAGCAGCGGCCAAGAAAGCAGGCAAGCCCTGGGAAATCGCCAAGGCCTTCGATCATTCGGCACCGCTCAGCGAAATCATGCCAAAATCAGATACCGGTGAACTTGAGCACGCGAAAATTTCACTGGATGTCAATGGTGTCCGGCGCCAGAATTCCGATATTTCCCAGATGATCTGGAGCGTCCCGGAAATCATCAGCGAACTGTCAAAACTGTTTGAACTGCATGCAGGTGATCTCATTTTCACCGGCACGCCTAGCGGCGTTGGCCCAGTTCAGCCCGGCGGCACTTTGCATGCCACCATCGAACATGTGGGCGAACTCACCCTGCGAGTGTGTAAGCCGTCTTGACCGACGTATAGAAGTCGGCTGCAAAGCGGCCCTGTTCGCGCGCGCCGTAGCTTGAACCTTTGCGCCCGCCGAACGGCACGTGATAATCCACCCCAGCCGTCGGCAGATTGACCATCACCATGCCTGCCGCCGACTTCTTACGGAAGTCTGTGGCATATTTCAGCGATGTGGTGAAGATGCCTGACGAAAGGCCGAAAGCGGTGTCATTGGCAACGGCCAAAGCTTCATCGTAGCTGCCAACCTTGATGACCGAGGCCACAGGGCCAAAGACTTCCTCGCGGTTGATCCGCATGTCATTTTTGGTGTTTGTGAACAGGGCAGGCGACAGATAATGTCCTTTGGTATCACGGTTCAGGCGCTCGCCACCCCAGGCCAGCTCACCACCCTCAGCTCTGGCGACGCCGATGTATTTTTCATCCTGCGCCATCTGGTTTTCGTCAACGACCGGACCAACCTGTGTGCCATCCTTCAAGGCATGGTCAACCTTGAGCCCCTTCATGGCGGCTACCATCTTGTCCACAAAGGCATCATGGATTTTGCTTTGAACCACCAGACGCGACGATGCCGTGCAGCGTTGCCCGGTTTGATAGAAGGCTCCGTCGACAGCGGCGGCAACCGCCGCATCCAAATTGGCGTCATCCAGCACCACCAGTGGATTCTTGCCGCCCATTTCGAGTTGGTACTTGGCGCCGCGCGCCGAACAGGCCATGGCGACCTTGGCGCCAGTCTCAACCGAGCCGGTAAAGGAGATCGCGTTTACGCCGCGCGATTCCAGAAGGGTTTGACCCACAACCGAACCGCGCCCCATGACCAGATTGAGTACGCCCTTGGGCAACCCGGCCCGCGACAGGACTTCAACCAGGGCCCAGGCCGTGCCGGGGACAAGATCTGCGGGTTTGAAAACAACGGTATTTCCGTAGGCCAAAGCCGGCGCCATCTTCCAGGCCGGAATGGCAATGGGGAAATTCCACGGGCAGATCAGGCCAACCACGCCAAGGGGTTCGCGGGTAATGGCGACATCTACACCGGCCCTTACCGAAGCGACCGAAACACCTTCCATACGCAACGCTTCCTGGGCGAAGAACTTGAAAATCTGGGCCGCCCGCATGGTTTCGGCAATGCCGTTGGCCAGGGGCTTTCCTTCCTCCCGTGACAGGAGCCGGCCAATCTCGTCCTTGCGCGCCAGCAGTTCTATACCCGCCACTTCCAGGATGTCGGCGCGCTGTTGCGGCGTGGTGGCGGCCCATGCGGACGACGCAGCCTGGGCCGCGGCAATTGCGGCTTCTGCCTGCGCCTGATCGGCCTGCGCATATTCACCAATGATGTCGGTCACGTCGGAAGGATTGATGTTCTCCTTCGCACCTGTACCGGCAACCCATTCGCCATTGATGAAGTTCTTGTGTAACGCCATGATGCAATCTGCTCCTGTTGATGGGGCGGGAAACTAGCATGGGTTGGGATGGAGGCAAGCATGAGAATTGGGTTCATTGGTGTTGGCCTCATGGGGCATGGCATGGCGCTCAATCTGCTGAAAGGCGGCCATGAGGTTCATGTCATTGCCCACCGTAACCGGGCGCCAATCGGAGATCTCCTCTCCCATGGGGCCTGCGAAGCCCGGAACCTGGAGGAAATTGCACGGAACAGCGACTGTGTCTTCCTCTGCCTTTCGACCTCTAGTGTCGTGGAACAGACAATCTCGGCGTTGAAGCCCGGCCTGCGCTCCGGCCAGATTATCATTGATGCCGGCACGTCGGAACCCGAATCGACGCGCCGCATTTCCGCTGAATTGGCCGCCCTGGACATTGGTTATGCTGACGCGCCCATGACAGGCGGCCCCGAACAGGCGGCCAATGCGGAGCTTGGCGTGCTCTGCGGTGCCAGCCCGGCAGTATTTTCAAAAATCCTTCCTCTGCTGTCCTGCTATGCCACGACAGTTCGTCATATCGGCCCTGTCGGCTCCGGCCATGCTGCCAAGCTCATTTCCAACTTTCTCGTAACCGGCATGATAGCGCTCGTGGCCCAAGCCTTTGGCGCAGCCCGGAAGGCCGACATCGACTGGCGCAACCTCTATGACGTCATGTTGAATGGCTCTGGCAATTCAGGCGTGCTGCGCAAGATGGTGGCGCCAGCTCTTGATGGCGATTTCGAAGGCTACAAATTCGCGCTGGCCAATGCCGCCAAGGACATCGCCTACTTCAAAGCACTGGCAACTGGCCTTGGACTGGAAACCTCCTTGGCTGCCGCGGTGCAGATGGTGTTTGATAGCGAGGTGGCCAAGGGACACGGCACGAAGAACGTGAGTCACTTGCTCGTCCTATGACAGGCGAAGGGCAATAGCACCTAGGACCACGAGGACGGCACCAGCAACCCGAGACCAGCTCACGTGCTCCTTCAGGAATTTCGCCGACATGAGAATGACAAAGAGAATACTGGTTTCCCGAAGCGCAGCCACCGCGGCGATCGGCGCCTGGGTCATGGCCCAGATGACAATCCAATAGGCGCCTGCCGAAAGCGAGGCTCCAACAATCCCGCTTTTCCAGTAGGGCGCAACGCTTCTCAGGATTCCCGGGCCGCGCATATAGAGGCCTGCCGCGAAAAGAAATATCGCATCAAGGATGAAAACAACGGCGGTATAGCCGGAAGCAGCTCCCGACAGGCGGCCACCTAGGCCATCGACAACCGTATAGGCGGCAATGAAGCAGGATGTTCCGAGCGCAAAAAGCAGCGATGTTCTGTCGAGCTTGAGCGACTTCGATTTCCCGGCAGCCATAAGCCATATGCCGGATACCAGCACACCGATGGCAATGGCCGTCACAGCATTGATTTGTTCACTGGCGAAGAGCCAGGTTGCCAGGAGTGTTATAAGGGGCGCCGTGCCGCGGGCGATAGGATAGACGAGGCTCAGATCACCGTCCCTGTAGCTGCGCGCCAGGAAAATATTGTAACCCGTGTGCAGAACTCCGGAAACCAGGGCATAGGGCAGGCTTTCGCGAGCGGGCCACGCAAAAACAAAAAGCATGCAAATCCCCATGAAACCCATCAGGGTCTGCAGGAGGAACAGCGACATAAAACGGTCCAGCTTGAGTTTGACCAGTAGGTTCCAGCTGGCATGCATGAAGGCTGCGGCCAGAACGGCAAGAAAGACGGTAAGTTCCAATGATTTTACTCCGGGCGTATCGTCCTCATACCTCGGGTTTTGCGTATCTGCCAGTATGCTTGGAAAGCTTTCGGCCGGCTTTTGATAAGGCTGCTTGCAAAAAGAAGAGGAGCCCGGTGTTGGCCCCTCTGTAAGAAATTATGCCAACGCCCGGCTAGGTGCAAAGTGCGCCGCCTACGGTTGTAGCATAGCAAGTAAGCGTCAGCGTGCTTCGCGGCCGTTGCGTGATGCTTTCCTGGATGACAATAGAGGAGTTGCCGACGATATTGTGACCCAGAAAACTTCCGGCATAGGGTTGATAGGTTGTGCATACACGGGCGACAACCAGATCGTTGCCGGCTACCATCAGCGGCGCCATTGCGCCCGTTGTGGGTGCCGCACCGCATGAACTGCCCCCGCCGTTGTTCGTATTCCAGAGCAGGGAAATCGTTGCCCCGACTTTGCGGTAGCCAAAGACTTCGGCGCGAAACTGTGCTGCAGGCCTAGGGGCCATGACCATGTTTGCCGCATTGAAGTAGTTCTGGACATCCACCTTGAGTACAGAAGTCTTGTTTTGCGCAACCAAATCCGCGACCACGCTGGCCGCATAGGTCACCTGTCTATTGAGAGAGACCAGATTTGTAATCTCGAAGAGCCCGAAATAGAGCAACAGCAAGACCGGCAGGACCAGCGCGACTTCAATGGCAGCAATGCCTTTGGATTCCCTGATTAAGTTTTTCAATTTGCCGGTCATGATCATTCCAACCCCTATGTACACGCATTGGCCGTTGGGAACGGCTCGTTCTGGAAAACCGCAAGGCCGTACAGCCGCCGCTTCTTGCCGCCATCAAAGTTCCCGAGGAACGTCATGAATGGCATGGTGAACTTCCAGTCATACGTGGCAATCACTGCCGCTGCCTGCGAGGCAGAACCGCAGTTGAACGAAGTTGGATTTTGCGTGCCATCGGGCTTGGCGCCGACATTCATATAGCTTGGCAAGATTGCTTGCAGGCTTGAAAACGTATTTGCGGGTTTCACGTAGACCGTCAGACCGCTTTCGCAATTGACGACAATGCCGGCAAGATCACAAATCTTTGTCTTGAAGGCCGCCGCAGTCATGGATGCAGATTGGGCCTGTCCCGTTCTGATTTCACGGGATGCCTCTTGGACGCCGGCTTGGATTGCATATTCGGAAAACATCATGATACCGGTTTCGCAGATGCAACCCATGACCATGAAAAACGGAAACGCAACCATGCCGAATTCAACGGCTGTCGAACCGCTTTCGGATTGGCCCATGCAGCGTACGAATTTCGAACGAATCTTGCCTAGAAAAACTCTCATAGGAATCTCCCGTAACGACGCGGTCATTGGACTGGGGTGGCCATATCCACTTCCATATGGACGTTTCATATCAACAAGCCATTTCCGCTATCTGAAAGAATTCATTAAAATTGTACCTGTTTCACTCCGGACACAGCCGGAAATTGGAAAGGCCCCGCTTTTGCAGGGCCTTCGATCTGGTTAACATATATTGACATTATTGGGCCGTGGGGGGCGTCGCCTGCGCATCGCCACTTGACTTGCCGGTCGCCAGATCGGACTTCTTGGAATCCATCTTTGCAATGTCGCCAAACCAGTCGACTTGGTCACCTGATTGCAGGGTTGCCTCGCAATCCGGCGCGCAGACATAGGAGTAGCGATTGCCGGCCTTGTAAAGTGCAAGGTTGTTTTCGCCCCCAAGCTGGACGGTGATATCAAGAGAAACCAGTTGATTGCCACTCTGGTCGAGAATGATCAGGTTGGTCGAGCCAAAGGAGCGTCCATGGATGAATATCTTGTTCGCGTGAACCGTTGCATCGGCGATGCTTGGATTGCCGATGACAACAGCACCTGGGTTTCCTGATACATCGATCAACTGGGTCTGATCGGTCCTTATAATGAGTTCCTGTACGGCAAAGGAGGGGGACGTGAAGAGGAATGCCAGCGCTAGGGCACTTGTCGAGGCGCGTAAGAATTTCAGCATGTCGCGAGTTTCCTTGAAATCGATCCGTCATTTGCCGTTCAATCGCTTGCCAATGTGCACATGAATGGTGAATCTTCTGTTACGATATTGGGAAACTCTCAATCTTGCTCACGCTCGGGATGAAGTAGTCATCCCTTCAGGCCAATAATTGACTTGACCTGCAGCGCACTGAAAACCCCACACCTGAATATCGGAATATTGAGCGTCAATTTTCACGTCGAACTTCTTAGTTAAACTCAACTATATCTCGCTTAATTTAATTTATTATAAGTATAAAAAACTAAAAGTTGACAAATACTAGTAAATAACATAGTATTTACCAATTAATAGT
>JBAVOA010000581.1:0-3692 GCA_049691635.1 Aestuariivirga sp.
TTCATCAACGGCCACATCCCCAATTTCCGCAAGACGCCCTATGAGCAGATCGACAACTACGTGAAGGACTGCTGGAGCATGATCGTCGAGACCGCCAAGTGGGCCGAGAAGGACCTGCCGGGCGTGCTCGACCAGGTGAAGCCCGACATCGTCTGCGTCGACAACGTCATCCTGTTCCCGGCGATCAAGCGCTATGCCCGTGACAACAAGAAACCCTGGGTGCGCGTCATCTCATGCTCGGAGAACGAGATCGAGGATCCGGATATTCCGCCCCATCTCTCGGGCTGCGGCGAGACGGACAGACGCGGCTTTGCCCGCTACCGCAAGCATTTCAACGCCACGATCAAGCCGATCCATGATGTCTTCAACGCCTTCCTGAAAAGCGTGGGCGAGAAGAAATATCCGCTCGGGCAGTTCTTCGAGGCGAGCCCCCACATGAATATCCTGCTTTATCCCACGGCGGCGAAGTTCAAGCGGAAACACAGGCTTTCGCCCCGGCAGTTCCAGTATCTCGAAGGCTGCGTGCGGAAAGACGCGCCTTACAAGGTGCCGGAGTTCAAGGCGAACAATGACAAGCCCCTGCTCTATGTGAGCTACGGTTCATTGGGTTCCGGCGATACGGAGTTGCTGAAGCGGGTGATCGGCGTCATCGGCAAGATGCCGGTGCGGGCCCTGGTGAATGTCGGCGACTATCTTGATCAGTATACGGATATTCCGCCCAATGTGCTCATCGACAGGTGGTATCCGCAGCCCTCGGTCATCCCCAAGGTGGACGGTGTCATCCACCATGGCGGCAACAATTCCTTCACCGAGTGCCTGTATTTCGGCAAGCCCGCCATCATCATGCCCTATGTCTGGGATGGCCACGACAATGCCACGCGGGTTGAAGAAACCGGCCATGGCTTCAAGGTTGACCGTTATACCTGGACAGACGGGGAACTGGCGGCCAAGATCATGGCCATGCTGACGGACAAGAAGATGAAGGCAAAGCTGCAGAAAACCTCGAAGTCCATGCGGGCCGAGCACGGACCGAGCAAGGCGGCGAAGATCATTGATGGCCTCACCCGCCGGAAGATCGCCTGATGGGGTAAGGCGATTCCTCTACGGTGTGCTGGCAGCAGGGCTTGTTCTGGCCAGCCCCGTCATGGCGCAATCGCCGGGGACCTATGATCTTGCTCTTGTCCTTGCGGTTGATTGCTCGGGCAGCGTCGATGGCGGTGAGTTCAAGCTGCAAATTGACGGCATTGCGGCGGCTTTCCGCGACGATGAAGTCATCGCTGCAGCCTTGGCCGGCCCCCACCGGCGCATCGCCGTCACGGTGATGAGCTGGGGCGATCCGGACTATCCGAAATTCACCACCGGCTGGTTTGAGATCAACTCGCCTGCGGCGGCTGAAAGTTTCGCAGGCACCGTCTCGGGGTTTGGATCACGCACCGGCGGCGGCACCGGAATAGGCATCGCCATCGCCTATGGCATCACCCTGATCGAAACCAGCGGCTTCATCAGCGTCCGCAAGGTTATCGATGTTTCAGGCGACGGGGTTGAGTCCTACGAAATACGCCCGCCGAAATTCCTGCTGAAGAATGCCCAGCTTATGCGGGCCAAAGCGGGTGTCGTGGTGAACGGGCTTGCCATCCGCAATGAGATTTTCGACCTTGACCAATATTACCGCGACGAGGTTGCCGCCGGGCCGGGAAGCTTCGTGGTTGATATTTCGGACTACCGGGATTTTCCGGAGGCGATAAAACTCAAGCTGCTGCGCGAAATCCTCCCGCTGACCGCCTCGCTGGAACCTTGACAGGAGCGACCCTCCTGTGGGCATGTGGCCGCACCATGCCAACGAAACTCGATTCATCCGCACCGCACCTCGAAGGCCCCGCCACCTTTGCCGGACCGCTCAAGGATTGGGGCCATCAGCCCAATCCAATTTCCGGAAATTCCAAAAACGATGGCGTGCTGCTGTATAAAGGCCCCGACGGCCAGCCTGAAGTTGGGCTCTGGCAATGTACGGAAGGCACCTGGCCGCTGGAAATTCCGCGCGATGAGCTGTGCCATTTCGTTTCGGGCCGCGCCACCTACACCCACGAGAATGGCGATGTCATCGCGGTGAGTGCCGGAACCGTGGTGCTGTTTCCGGCGGGCTGGAAAGGCCGCTGCACCGTTCACCAGACCATGCGCAATGTTTACATGTTGAGATAACAATGACCCTGAAACTCGATTCTTCCGCCCCGCATCTGAAGAACGCCGCGGCCTACCCAGGCCCGTTCAAGGACTGGGGCATTATCCCGACCATGCTCGAGGGCGAGTCGCGCACCAGCGGTGTGGTGATCTTCAAGGGTCCCAATGGGCAAAGCGAAAGCGGCGTCTGGATCTGCACGCCGGGCTATTGGAACTGCCATGTGACCAGCGACGAATTCTGCCACTTCCTGCTGGGGCGCTGCACCTATACCCACGAGTCCGGCGAGGTGATCGAGATCGTGCCGGACACGGTCGCCTTCTTCCCCAAGGATTGGAAAGGCACCTGCCGCGTCCATGAAACCATCCGCAAGGTTTACATGATCAGGTAGAAGGTTCTGGCCCATCGGCCACCAGCCTGAAGCCCAGGTGGGTTGGCGGCGTGCCCGTGGCGCAGCCGCCTGCCGCCGGATTGCGCACGAAGACCGATATTGTTGCCTCATGTTCGCCTGCCGCCACATAAGCGGGGCATTGGCCGTCTTCGAAGCCGGGCTTGGCGCAGCTTGCGGTCCATTCCCAAACATTGCCGTCGAGATCGGAGATGCCTTCGGGCGTTGTCGTGTAGGAACCTACCATTTTCGGCGGACCAGACTGGGCTGTTTCCTGGCCATAGGCGGCGGCCCAGGCAAGGCGCGGGTCGGTGAAGAGCGGGGCTGGTTTTTCGCGCACGAACGAGCGGGCGGCAAAGCGCCACTCGGCAAGTTTCGGCAACCGCAGGCCGCCACCGGCCCGCCCATTCGCCCAGCCGAGATATTCATTTACGTCGAACCAATTCACGCCAGTCACCGGAAGCTGATCTGCGGCCGAAGCGCTAACTGGCATATGGGAACAGCCCCCTTCAGCAAAACATTGCCGCCAGGAGGCGACTGTCACCTCATGGCGCGAGACCTGAAGGACCGTGCCGTCGGCAAGTGCGACGGGAGTCATTTGAGCCCTGAAACTGGCATCGCGCGCATTTCCGGAACATCCCAAGGCAAGAGCTGCGACAAGAACCGCAATGCCAGTCCGTAACACCACAAACCTCCGCTATCCCGCAAGGGGTGCCGGCTTGGCCACCTGCATCATCAGGTCGTCATCCCATTCGCCTTCAACAACCACGTGAGCCGTGGCACCCAGCATCACGGCCTCAATGAGGTTGTGATTGACGTAGGCATAGATGCCGGGCTGGCGGAATTTGTAGACCATGGCGCCCGCCGAGCCGCCGCGGATGAACCATGTCTCAAGCCCGGTTGCCGGGACATCGGCGAAGGATCCGGTGTCCCAGACATAGTCGCCGTGGCCGCCGATGAGATGGGGCCTGCTGTCGCGGTTGGCCTGGGCATGGATGAAGAGCACGGTTTCGCCAACCTTGGCTTTCAACGCATTGTCCTTGGTCAAGGCGCCCGCCGCGCCATTGAAGACCACATGGGTCGGCGTCAGGGTTCTCATGACATCGAGGCTTTCGGACAAATCCTCGC
>JBAVOA010000582.1:0-4199 GCA_049691635.1 Aestuariivirga sp.
TTCATGAAGCACTATTTTCTGATTGCCAAGGAAGTGGGAGATCTCACCCGCATTTTCTGCGCCAGCCTGGAAGCAAAGCAGGTGAAAGAGGTTCCTGTTCTCAGCCGCGTCATGGGGCGATTCAGGACGAAGCCCGTCGTCAAGATTCCTGACAGCAAGAATTTCCGGATCGAGAGCGGCCGTCTGACCCTGGCCAATCCAAGTGTATTCCAGGATGATCCGGTAAATCTTCTCCGCCTGTTCTCAGCGGCCAGCACGTATGGCGTCGAAATCCACCCCGATGCCCTCAAGACAGTCCGGAAATCGCTTTCCCTGATCAACAAGGAACTTTGCAACAACCCTGAAGCCAATGCGCTGTTCCTTGACATGCTGGTCAACAGCGAGTCGTCGGAAACCCTGCTGCGCATGATGAACGAAGCGGGCGTGCTGGGCCGGTTCATTCCGGAGTTCGGCAAGGTCGTCGCCATGATGCAGTTCAACATGTATCACCATTATACGGTGGATGAGCATCTCATCCGATCGGTCGGCATTCTGGCGGCGCTCGAAAAGGGGCAACTGTCGGAGGATCATCCGCTTGCCGCAAAAATTTTTCCAACCCTGAAGAGCCGCCGCTCTCTCTACGTGGCGGTCCTGCTGCATGATATTGCAAAGGGCCGCACGGAGGACCATTCCATTGCCGGCGAACGCATTGCGCGCGCGCTGGGGCCGCGGTTTGGCCTGACGCCGGCGGAAACGGAAACAACGGCCTGGCTCATTCGCCACCATCTGCTGATGAGCGAGACAGCCCAGATGCGCGACCTCAATGACTTCAAGACCATTCTGGATTTCACGGCGATCGTGCAGAGCCCTGAAAGGCTGAAGCTGCTACTCATTCTGACCGTCGTCGATATTCGCGCGGTGGGGCCAGGTGTGTGGAACGGCTGGAAGGGCCAGCTGCTGCGCACTCTCTATTTCGAGGCAGAACCGGTCCTCACGGGCGGGCATACGGAAAGTTCCCGAGAGGAGCGGGTCAAGGAGGCTCAGGCCAGTTTCCTGGCTCATTTTCCGCAGTGGTCAGAGGCTGAGATCAAAAGCGCGATTTCACGCCACTATGATGCCTACTGGTTGAATGTTAGCATCAAAAAACAAATTGACCACCAGGCGCTGATCGACAAGTCTTCGCCGCGCAACGTCGTGACGGAAGTTCACACGGATGCGTTCACGGCCATCACCGAGCTGACGGTCTATGCACCGGACCATCCACGCCTGCTAGCCCTGATCACCGGAGCCTGTGCGGCGGCCAATGCCAACATCATGGGGGCGCAGATATTCACAACCACGGACGGCATGGCCCTCGATACGATCCTCATCCAGAGAGAATTTTCCACGGAAGATGACGAACAGCGGCGGGCCGAGCGGGTCACTGAAATCATTCGCAGGGCGCTGCAGGGGAAACTGCGCCTGAAGGATGCGGTGGCCAATGCCACTCACCAGCGGCCGCGCCTCCAGGCCTTTTCGGTTGAACCCCGGGTGATCATCGACAATCAGTCGTCAAACCGTTTCACGGTGATTGAGATCAACGGGCTTGACCGCATCGGGCTGCTTTACCATCTGACCGAGGCGCTGTTCCACCTGAGCCTGAACATCGCTTCGGCCCACATCACCACATTTGGCGAGAAGGCCATCGATGTTTTCTATGTCACGGACCTCACCGGCGACAAGATTCTCAATCCCGTGCGCCATGCCCAGATTGAACGGGAATTGCTGAAGGTTCTGGTCCCGGCAGTAGAAAAGCTTGCAAACACGGCATGAATCAGTGGAAGGAGTGACCTGAACGTGGGGTTTGAGACATGTCGCTCCTGAAATCGGCAGCAACGGTAGGCGGGCTTACGTTGGTAAGCCGGCTGCTTGGTTTCTTGCGCGACCAGCTTATCGCCTTCACGCTTGGGACCGGATTTGTCGCCGAGGCCTTTTTTGTCGCGCAAAGATTTCCCAATCTGTTCCGGGCACTGTTTGCGGAAGGGGCCTTCAATTCGGCCTTCGTGCCGCTCTTTGCCAAACGCATTGAAGGGGAAGGCCCTGACGCCGCCCATAAATTTGCAATTGAGATCTTTTCCGCCTTGCTGGCCTGGCTCCTCATATTCTCGACCATTGCCATCATTGCCATGCCTTGGCTGATGTTCATTTTGGCGCCAGGGTTTTCCGATGAAGTCAGCAAGCTTCAGCTGACCACGGATCTCACCCGGATATGTTTTCCCTATCTGCTTTTCATGTCGCTCACGGCCTTGCAGTCGGGCGTTCTCAACAGCCTCAACCGTTTCACCGCAGCAGCGGCAGCACCCATCCTTCTCAACATTGTGATGATCCTCTCCAACGTTATCGTCTGGCTTCTGGGCACAGGTGACAGTGCGGCGACGGGCTATATCTTCGCCTGGGGCGTTTCTCTGGCAGGCGTTGCGCAATACCTGCTTCTGGCAACGGCATGCCGGCGCGCCGGCATGCCGCTCTTTCCGAAATGGCCAAAACTTTCATCCGACGTCAGGCGTTTGCTCGCACTTTCAGTGCCGGGGATCATTTCCGGCGGGATCATGCAGATCAACCTGCTCATCGCTACTATCATTGCGACGGGCATCGACCGGGCTGTGGCCTATCTCTACTATGCGGACCGCCTTTATCAGCTCCCGCTAGGCGTCATCGGTGTCGCCATTGGCGTCGTGCTGCTGCCTGACCTTTCGCGGAAGCTCCGCGGCGGCGAAAACCAGGCAGCGCAGAACAGCCAGAACCGGGCATTGGAACTTTCTCTATTTCTTACGGTTCCGGCAGCCATCGCCCTTATGACAATTCCCGTTCCGATCCTGCATACTGTTTTTGAACACGGGGCCTTCAGCGCTGCCGATACGTTGGCCGTGGCACCCGCCGTTCTGGCCTTCGCCGCAGGCCTGCCCGCCTTCGCCATGACCAAGGTCTTCCAGCCCGGCTTCTACGCCAGGGAGGACACCAAAACACCGATGCGCTTTGCCATCATCTCGGTCGTTATCAACATTGCTGCCAGTTTCATGCTGTCGCGCTGGTACGGCCATGTGGGCATCGCCATTGCAACATCACTCGCGGCCTGGGCCAATGCCATCCTGCTCGCGGTGGCTTTGCGGCGGCGGGGTCATTTCAAGCTGGATGACCGTATGAAAGCCCGGCTGCCGCGGATTCTGGTTTCCGGTGTATTAATGGGTGTTGTGCTGCTTCTCGGCCTTTGGCTCCTGCACGACAATTTCAGCGGAGGCGCAAGCTTCCTCACCTCGGTCTGGGGTTTGACCGTCCTCGTGCTGGTTGGCATCGCCAGCTACTTTGCCCTGGCGCAGGTTTCGGGGGCCATGACGCTCACCGAAATACGAGCCGCCACGAAACGCTAAGTCTTTTCAAGCCCGGCAATTGCGGGCATAAGGCCTTTTTCTCACTTGGGATTTCAAGCCATGACGACGTTTTCACCGCGGGTTTTTTCCGGCATGCAGCCCACGGGCAATCTGCACCTCGGCAATTATCTCGGCGCCATGCTGAACTGGGTGAAAATGCAGGAAACCAATGACTGCATTTATTGCGTGGTGGATATGCATGCCATTACCCTGTGGCAGGAACCCAAGGCATTGCGCCAGGCCATCCGGGGCGTGACGGCGGCCTATCTGGCCTGCGGGCTGGACCCCAAGCGCTCCATTATTTTCAACCAGAGCCAGGTTCTTGAACACGCCTATCTGGCCTGGATTTTCAACTGTGTGGCGAGGCTTGGCTGGCTCAACCGGATGACCCAGTTCAAGGAAAAGGCCGGCAAGGACAAGGAACAGGCGTCGGTTGGGCTCTATGCCTATCCCAACCTGATGGCGGCGGACATCCTGCTTTACAAGGCTACCCATGTGCCGGTTGGCGAGGACCAAAAACAGCACCTGGAATTGGCCCGCGACATTGCCCAAAAATTCAATGTGGATTTTGCCGAGGCCATCGCCGAGGGCGGGTTCGGCGAGGCGTTTTTCCCCCTGACGGAACCGATGATCACCGGCCCTGCCCCACGCGTGATGTCGCTTCGCGACGGCACCAAGAAAATGTCAAAGTCCGATGCGTCTGACATGTCACGCATCAACTTGACCGACTCGGCTGATGACATTGCCAAGAAAGTGCGCAAGGCGAAGACCGATGCTGATGCCATTCCCTCTGAGGCAGCAGGCCTCAAGGGC
>JBAVOA010000583.1:0-3750 GCA_049691635.1 Aestuariivirga sp.
CCCCCTCCAACATTTTTGGATATTCTGCCAACCTCTTTACCACATTTCGCTCGGCCTCGTCGATCAATAATGAAAAATTGTGGTTAATTGTGCTGCGGCCAAGATCCGCCCCGTTGCGCAATACCGAACAGACCCGGGCATGGGCATATTGCACGTAGAACACGGCATTGTCTTTTGACTGTTCGGTGACCTTGGCGAAATCAAAATCGAGTGGTGCTTCATTCTTCCGGTAAAGCATCATGAAGCGCACGACATCCGGCCCTACTTCATCGACAACCTCGCGAAGGGTCACGAACTCTCCGGAACGCTTCGACATGCGCACGGGCTCGCCGTTCCGAAACAGCTTTACGAGCTGGCACAACCTGACAATAACATCGACTTTGCCAGGACCTGCGATGGCCGAGGCAACGGCTTCGAGCCTTTTCACGTAGCCGCCATGGTCCGCACCCAGAACGTAAATCAACTCTTTGAAACCGCGCAGGATCTTATTGCGGCTATAGGCAACGTCTGATGCGAAATAGGTATAGGTCCCGTCCGACTTAAGGAGCGGCCGGTCGATGTCATCGCCAAATGCCGTTGCCCTAAAAAGGGTCTGCTGCCGGTCTTCCCAATCTACCGGAAGTTCGCCCTTTGGCGGCGGCAGGCGGCCCTCATAGACATGGCCGCGGGCGCGAAGATCAGCCACCGTATCGCGCACTTCGTTCGAGTCATGCAGTGACTTCTCGGAGAAAAAGATTTCCTGGTGAATCTTCAGGCTGGCAAGATCGCTCCTGATCAAGTCCATCATCATGGCGATGGCCTTGCTGCGCACAATGGGAAGCCACTTGTCTTCCGGCATCGACAGAAACTTTGAGCCATGCTCCGCGGCGAGCGCCTGACCGACAGGGATCAAATAGTCGCCAGGGTAAAGGCCCGCAGGTATTTCGCCAATGTCCTGGCCCAGGGCCTCCCTATAGCGCAGGAAAGCCGACCGCGCGACGGTGTCAACCTGGGCGCCTGCGTCATTGATATAGTATTCCTTACTGACCTCATAGCCAGTTGCGTCGAGCAAGGCCGCCAGCGCATCGCCAAAAACAGCGCCGCGGCAATGGCCGACATGCAATGGACCCGTTGGATTTGCCGACACATACTCCACATTGGTTTTAATGCCTTTGCCCAAATCCGAGCACCCATAGCTATCGCCCTCGGCCAGGATCGCTTCGAGGATCTCGGGCCAGAAAGTTTCCTTGAGCCGAAGATTGATGAAGCCAGGCCCGGCAACCTCGGCCGATTGAACATCGGGTTGCTTACCCAATCGCGTTCCCAACAGCTGCGCCAGATCACGGGGCGCCCTGCCCGCAACCTTGGCAACGACCATCGCTGCATTGGTCGTCACGTCACCATGCGAGGCATCCCGCGGGGGCTCTGCCGTGACACGCGAAGTGTCAAGACCTGCCGGCAGTTCGCCTGCTGCCACCATGGCCGACAGCTCATGTCTTATGATCGCCTGAAAGTGTCCAAAAAGATTCATCGTCTCATTCTAATTTATTGATATAGCTTACTATTATGTCAATCGTACCTGACGCACTTTTTTCCGGCTCGTCCTAAAATACTTGGCTACTGTCCACTGTGGAGTGCCGGATCACACAGACCTCAGCATCCCACTCTCGTTGTTCAGGCGCTACCGGAAAAGCGGGTCAAGGTCAAACAGTCGCTTGTGTTGATCCAATGCAAAACGATCGGTCATACCTGACAGAAAGTCACAGACCTGGCGGGCGTGGTAATTGCGATCATCCGCAGGTGTTTCATCGCGCCAATCCTCCGGCAGAAGCGATGCATCATTCATGTAGGCTTCGAACAGATCGCGGATTACCCGTTGGGCGCGTTCCATGATTTCAAGAACCCGCGCGTGACGATACATCCGGCTTGAAAGGAAGGCCTGCAGCATCCGATTGTTTTCTGCCATCTGCCCGCCAAACTGGACCATAGCCATTTTTTGAGAGCGCACATCGTCGCTTGATTTAACCCCTGACCCGGCACAGTTTTTCTTTGTCTGCGCCTCGACGTCAGAAACCATGCCGGAGATCACGCGGCGTACCGTTTCGTGGATGATGCGCGGCCTTTCCAATCCGGGATAAAGTTTCAGTACAGTTGAAAGTGCGTCGCCAACAAGGGGAACGTCGCCAAGATCGATGATGTCAAAAAGTTTGGCGCGAAGCCCATCGTCAATATCGTGAGCATTGTAGGCAATGTCATCGGCGATTGCCGCAACCTGTGCTTCAAGAGAGGCAAAACTTGCGAGCTTGAGATCGTGAACCTCTGCATACTCGATGATCACCTGGGGAAGCCCGCTTTCTTTGAAATGACCGATGGCATTGCCGCGGACGTCAATCAGCGGACCATTATGCTTGACCAGCCCCTCAAGGGATTCCCATGTCAGATTGAGGCCATCGAATTTTGCGTATTTCTTCTCGAGCTTCGTGACTATGCGAAGTGACTGGGCGTTATGATCAAAGCCGCCAAAGGGTCCCATGAGCTTATCGAGTTCGCGTTCGCCCGCATGGCCAAACGGGGTATGGCCAAGATCGTGGGCCAAAGCCAGGGCTTCGGTAAGATCTTCATCAAGGCCAAGGACGCGGGCGATTGACCTTGCCACCTGGGCCACTTCAATCGAATGGGTGAGGCGCGTCCGGTAGTGATCGCCTTCGTGATAGACGAAGACCTGGGTCTTGTGTTTCAGGCGCCGGAAGGCGGAGGAATGAATAACCCGATCCCGGTCACGCTCAAAAGCTGACCTCGGCGGGCTTTCAGCTTCCGGAAACAGCCGCCCCCTGCTCTCTTCCGGTTTGGCGGCATAGCTCGCCGTATGGCTTTTCATTCTACCGCACCATTGACAATTCCGCGCTCAAGACCGACATAAACGCCCATGGAACACACTGTAAACATTACTGCCCGCGCCGCAAACCGGATTTGTGAGATCGCTGCCGGCCAGAAAGGCGCCCAGGGCCTGCGGATTTCGGTCAATGGCGGCGGCTGCTCCGGTTTTCAGTATGATTTCGTGCTGGCGAGCGATCGCCAAAGTGACGATCTCGCTATCGAAAAGGACGGGGCTACCGTTCTCATTGATCCGGTTTCACTTGAGTACATGGCAGGCTCCACTGTTGATTTTGTCGATGACCTGATTGGCCAATCCTTCAAAGTCCAAAACCCCTTGGCCAAGGCTTCCTGCGGCTGTGGAACCAGCTTCACAATTTAATAAGCTCTGCCGAGGTTTGAGATGCGGGTTGCGACGTGGAATGTGAACTCGGTCAAAGCCCATCTGGAGGTTGTCACGCACTGGCTCGGCGAAGCAAAGCCGGACGTTCTGTGCCTTCAGGAAATCAAATGTGAAACCCAGAATTTTCCGACCCAGGTTTTTGAAGACTTGAACTACCGGGCAGTTGTTCTCGGCCAGAAGACGTATAAAGGGGTAGCCATTCTTTCCAGGCTGCCACTTGAAAACATTGTCCGCGGATTTCCGGGGGACACCTCCGATGAGCAGGCGCGCTTTATCCAAGCAACTGTTATTGATGGCTCGCGCAGCGCCACTGTTGCATCGCTCTATCTGCCCAATGGCAACCCAACTGAGTCGCCAAAATACACCTATAAATTGGACTGGATGGATAGGCTTACGGGCCACGCAAAGGAGCTATTGAAGCTGGAGGAACCCTTCGTACTGGCCGGTGACTACAATGTAATTCCTGAAGCACTGGACGCCAAAACGCCGAGCCA
>JBAVOA010000584.1:0-3264 GCA_049691635.1 Aestuariivirga sp.
CGCGATGACTTTCCCGCCGCGAGAACGGCGGCGGCAATCCGCGGCGCCCGCTGTGCCACTGGCTTCCGGTCCCGTGGCGATGGCCTGCTGGAGATTTCGGCCAGCAAACCGCCTGCCCCCAAGTCCATAATATCGTCGGCCTTGAGTTTCATCCCGGCAAGCACCCGTTCAAGCACCCAGTCAAAACCATTCACCTTTGGTGATCTGGCGCAGCTTGGAACACCCAGCACGGGAACGCCCGCAATCTCGCCCAGCATCATCAGGTTTCCCGGATCCACCGGCATGCCAAGGTGAATCACTGTTCCGCCCGCAGCCGCCAGCCCCGCCGGAATGACATCGGCCCTATCCACAATGGCCGACGCGCCAAACAGCAGGATGGGATTGCAGGAGAGTGCCTGCAAATCGCCCACCGCATTGCGCACGGCGTCAATGGCATGATCGCACACGATGACATGGGCCAGATCGCTACCCAATGCCCGCAGCCGGTCGCCCATGGCGGTTTCAGATTTTTCAATCAACGACTGTTTGCCGCCGGCAACTTTGGTGATCACCAGGCCAACGCGTTTCGCAGGCAAGGCCTGAACCCGGACCACGGGTTCCTTACCGATCTCGGCAAGTACCCTATTCAGATTTTCACTTCCAACAGCAAAAGGGATAATCTTGACCGTGCCAACCATCTGCCCCTTGTCAACCACACTGTAGTTGGCGAGCGTTGCCAGCGTGATGCTCTCATGCACCCGGTTAATTGCATTGACCCGAAGGCCATCGACAACAACCAGTCCGAGCTGCTGGGCATAGAGGTTTGCCCGCCCGGTAAAGGGCTGCTGGGCCGATACACCTGGGCCCGCCACCTTTCCCGCAATGACTTGCGCCGCCTCATCCTCCGGAACGTCATCCGCATGCAGCCGGACCGCAAATATCTTCGACACCCCCGAAGCATCTAGTAATTTCACATCGGCCGTGGAAAGCGTCCTGCCTTTTTTGAACACCCCACCTGTATAGCCAACCGAGTGCGCCAGGATGGCACCCACCCCATCGGTCACCAAAATTTCACCAAACCTCATTTCACTGGCCCAGGCGTAAGGCGCGGGTCATTTCGGCCATGATGGAAATGGAAATTTCCGCCGCTCCCTTCGCTCCGATTGCTAGGCCTATGGGACCATGGATCCGACCGATGCTGGACTCGAAGAATCCGGCCTTGAGCAATCTTTCAAACCGGCTTACCTGGGTCTTCTTGGAACCCAAGGCGCCGATGTAAAAACAGTCCGACCGCAAAGCCAAGGCCAATGCCGGATCATCAATCTTGGGATCATGGGTAAGGGCCAGAAGTGCCGTACGCGCATCAAGGCCGAGGCCAGGCAAGACTTCTTCCGGCCAATCCGTATACAGGGCAATATCGGGAAACCGCGCGCCGGTTGCAAAGGCCCCGCGGGGATCAATGACACTCACATCATAGCCCGTCTGCACGGCCATCGGAATAACGGCCTGCGCGATATGAACCGCCCCGATGATTACCAGCCGCAGCGGCGGATTATGGATATGCACAAATTCGCCGTCATGGAGACCCGACTGGTCAAAGCGGAAAGCCTCTTCGAGAATGGCCCCCAGCGGATCCCCTGCATGATCCGCCTTCCGCACAAGCCGTTGCGCGCCACTTTCAAGTGCGGTGATCAGGGCAACTGCGCTGCGTTCGCGCTTTGCTGCAAGCAACGCATTCAGAATATCGCGCTTCACGGCCCCAGCGCCTCCACAAACACCCGTATCTTGCCGCCACAGGCCAAGCCAACCTCCCAGGCCGTTTCATCGGCAACCCCGAAGGCAAGAACCTTAGGCCGGCCCGACGAGATTGCCTCAAGCGCTTCGCTTACCACCGCGCCCTCGACACAGCCGCCAGAAACCGAGCCTTCAAAATTTCCATCGCCATCAATGGCCAATTGGCTGCCAACCGGCTGCGGGGCCGAACCCCAGGTCTCAATTACCGTCGCGAGGGCAACCTTGCGGCCCCCCGCCAGCCAGGCGGAAGCCTGTTCAAGTACTGTCAATTTTAACTCCCATCTCAACCGTCAGGTGAAACTACTCAGGACATGGCCACGTATATGTGTCAAGATACACAAATTGCAGGAGGTCCGTCATGCTTCGTTCAATCCTTGCTTTCGTGCTCTGGGGCCTGATCTCCGTGTCAGGCCATGCTGATTCCATAAGTGCGGCCGACAAGGCGGAATTTCAACGCATCATAACGGCCCAGATATCGGCCTTCCGGACCGATGATGGCCCCGCCGCCTATGACTTTGCCGCACCCGTTGTCCGCAATATCTTCACCACCCCGGAAATCTTCATGTCCATGGTGAAGCAGGGTTACCCTCAGGTTTACCGCCCGCAATCCTTCAGCTTCACCGAAACCCTGATGGATCCCATGGGAATGCCTGCCCAGAAAATGCTGGTAGTTGGCCCCGATGGCAAATCCTACATGGCCCTCTATTCCATGGAGAAACAGCCTGATGGCACATGGCGAATAGCCGGCTGCACCTTGCTGGAAATTCCGGGCCTTAACGCCTGATCCCTGAATAGGCGGGCCGTGTGAGACATGCCATGATGCGGCATGGTAAATGATTCACCGAAACTTCCGCGCTACCTGGGCTTTGCCCTGGCTCCCTTGCTCATCGTCGCCGTGGCCTTCATTTTGCTGGCCATGGGCCGTGAACCCATTTGCAAATGCGGTTACATCAAACTCTGGCACGGCGTGGTGATGAGCTCAGAAAACTCCCAGCATCTGAGCGACTGGTACAGCTTCTCCCACATCATACACGGTTTTATCTTCTACGGCTTGCTGTGGCTTGTTGGTAGAAAATGGCCCTTTGGCCTGCGCCTTTGCCTCGCCGTTATGGTCGAAGGGGCCTGGGAGATTTTTGAAAACACCGATTTTATCATCAACCGTTACCGCGAGGCCACAATCTCGCTCGATTATTATGGCGACAGCGTCATCAATTCGGTCAGCGATATTATCGCTATGGTCCTTGGTTTCTATCTCGCCTCACGGCTCCCCCTGCGGGCAACCATCGCTCTGGCCCTGACTATGGAACTGGTGGTTGGCGTCATCATCCGCGACAACCTCACGCTCAACATTATCATGCTCATCCATCCCCTCGATGCCATCAAGCAATGGCAGGCGGGAGGCTGACCTATTTCTTGCAGGTAATGCGGCTGAAGCTCTTGGCTGCCGTTTTTGATGTCTTGCCGGTGCCAATTTCGATTGTGGGTTTAATC
>JBAVOA010000585.1:0-1831 GCA_049691635.1 Aestuariivirga sp.
GCCCGTAATGGTATCGGCCTGATTTGAGCCTTGCAGCAGTCCGCCGTTGGGATTCGCAACATAATTTGGCAAAATAGGAAACTCCCCTAAGTGTATTGCCATGTGCTTAGAGGAGCGACTTAACTAAACCTTGGAGATCGGGCGTAAAATTTTAACAACTCGCATCCGCCTGTCCAAACGGTTAACAAATGCGTATGGCAACGATATGAATCGGAAGTTACGGAAGCAACTGGACTTCACAATTGAGTAACCATGGCCCCGGCTGCTGGCCAGCCCTATGCCGCCTGGGCCTGCACCAGTACATCATCACCGCTCATCGCCATGGTGAGAACAAGGCCGGCGGATGCAGCAAGCTGCTTTGAATAATAGGGCTGCACCAGGCGGGCATCCAGCATGGAAAGATCCGCCGTCCCCGCGAGCACTTCGGCAAGCGGTTCTGAAATCTTGGCCCGCTCACCGCTGGCCCGGACTGTCAGCTTGTCGCCCTCGGCCGCAACCGTCACAACGCCGCCCCGCGGAATTCCGGAAATGGCGAGCAGCAGCATGTTGAGCAGCAGCTTCACCTGCTGCTTCGGGCGGTTTTCCCGTGGCGCCTGCCAGTCCAGCTTGACCTTTTCCTCGCCCACAAAGCCGCGCGCCACATCGCCCGCTTCGCTCAGATCAATCAGCGCGCCCGCCGTCCCTGCCGCGCCAAAGGCAATGCGGCAGAATTTCAGCTTGGCGCCCGCCGTCCTGGCGGAAGAACGGATCATGTCGAGGGCCGTCGCCTTGGTTTCCTCATCCATTTCCGGATCGTCGAAAAGTTCCAGGCCATTGGCAATGGCGCCCACCGGCGAGATCACGTCATGGCACACACGGCTGCAAAGAAGTGCCGCAAGATCAAGGTCGGAAATGCGTGACGCGTCTGTCATGGGGGCCCCATAAAGTGATTCGTGGATGTTTCTTTTAGCAAAGCACGGGATAATTTTCTGCATTGACGATCATGCCCTCGCGCGCCCATAGAGACGCCTCAAATTCACCCGGAAAACCGATGACCCCTGCCCCTGAAAACCTGACTAAATCACTGGTAAACCTCGCCCTTCTGGCGGGGCGCGAAATCATGGGCGTCTATGCCACCGACTTCAGCGCCCGCACCAAGAGCGATTTGACGCCGGTGACCGTGGCCGATGAGGCGGCCGAACGCATCATCCTTGAGGGCCTGGCCCGGATCGACGCCCAAACCCCGGTGATTTCCGAGGAAGCGGCATCTGCCGGCCGCATTCCTGAGGTGGGCAACACCTTCTATCTCGTGGACCCCCTGGATGGCACCAAGGAGTTCGTGTCCCGCAATGGTGAATTCACCGTAAACATCGCCCGCATCGAAAACGGCGTTCCCGTCATCGGTGTGGTCTATGCCCCGGCCATCGGAAGAATTTTCTGGGGTGACGTCGCCAATGGCGCGGCGGAAGGCAAGGTCGCCGCCGACGAGACCATCGCCTGGAAAAAACTGCTGGTCCGTCCCTGCCCTGGCGACGGTGCCATCGTTGTGGCAAGCCGCAGCCATAGGGACAGCGCCACCGACGATTACCTCAAAACCGTGAAAGTGGCCAAACTGGTGTCCGCTGGCTCCTCCCTCAAATTCTGCCTGATCGCGGCGGGTGAGGCTGATCTTTATCCGCGCTTTGGCCGCACCATGGAATGGGATACGGCCGCGGGCCATGCGGTGCTGCTGGCGGCCGGCGGCAAGGTCATGAACAGCGACGGCCAGCCCTTGTGCTACGGCAAGCGCGAGCGCGGCTTCGACAATCCGGGGTTCATCGCCAGTGCCGCATAATTTCCAATAAATTAACTA
>JBAVOA010000586.1:0-2380 GCA_049691635.1 Aestuariivirga sp.
GCGAGGATCTCATTCAGCGCGTCAAGCACATGGGTGACACGCAAGTCCTTGATTTCGGCGACATGGGCCGAGAAATCTTTCCAGAAATCGCGCAGCACTTCGCGCCAGTCGATTTCGCCGTTGGAAATCCGGTCAAGTTGCTCCTCGAGGTTTGCCGTGAAATCATACTCCACATACTTGCTGAAGAAGGATTCAAGGAATGCGGTCACTACGCGCCCCTTGTCCTCGGGAATAAACCGCTTCTTGTCGAGGCGTACATAGCCCCGGTCCCGAATGGTGGAGAGGACGGACACATAGGTGGATGGCCTGCCGATCCCAAGCTCTTCCAGCTTCTTGATGATGGAGGCCTCGGAGAACCGGGGAGGGGGTTCCGTAAAATGCTGCTCAGCGGCAACCTTGCGTACCCCAATGCTGTCACCCCTGGCCATGGCCGGCAGGCGGCGTGAGTCCTCGTCTTCTTCGTCGTCAAGGTCCTCCTGATAGACTTTAAGAAAGCCGTCAAACTTTACAACCGAGCCCGTTGCCCGGAACGTATAGTGCTTTCCATCCTGGCCATCGGCACCGAGGTCGGCGGCGGTGCGTTCAAATTCCGCACTTTCCATCTGGCTTGCGATGGTCCGTTTCCAGATCAGTTCGTAAAGAGCGAACTGCTCGCCATCGAGAGCAGAACGCACGGAGGAGGGCAGGCGGCCAAGTTCAGTCGGCCGGATGGCCTCATGGGCCTCTTGGGCATTTTTCGCCTTGGTCGTATATTGGCGCGGTGATGAAGGCAGATACGGTTCGCCGAAGTTCTTGAGGATGGTATTGCGGGCGGCGGCAATGCCTTCCGGCGCAATGTCCACGCCATCGGTACGCATATAGGTGATCAGGCCAACCGTGTCGCCGTCAATGTCCACGCCCTCATACAGGCGCTGGGCCACCTGCATGGTCTTGGCCGAAGAGAAGCCGAGCTTGCGCGAGGCCTCCTGTTGCAGGGTGGAGGTGCGGAACGGTGCATAGGGGTTCCGTTTGGCCGGCTTGCTTTCAATGTTGTCGACTGAAACCCGGGCGTTCTTCAGGGTTTGCTCAATGGCGCGCGCCGAAGTTTCATCCCTGATATCGAGTTTGCCGATCCGCTGCCCGTCAATGGTCTGCAGCGAGGCACTAAATTCCTGGCCCTGCGGCGTGGTAAAGGTACCGTCGATCGTCCAGTATTCCTGGCTCTTGAACGCTTCGATCTCAAGTTCCCGGTCACAGATGATGCGCAGCGCCACCGACTGGACCCGGCCGGCGGAGCGGGAACCCGGCAGTTTCCGCCACAGCACGGGAGACAGGGTAAAGCCCACCAGATAGTCCAGGGCGCGCCTGGCGAGATAGGCGTCAACCAGAGCCGCATCCACGTCCCTAGGGTGCTGCATGGCCTCAAGAACGGATTGCTTGGTAATGGCGTTGAACACCACCCGCTGAACCTTCTTGTCCTTCAGCGCGCCCTTTTTCTTCAAAATCTCGAGCACATGCCAGGAAATGGCTTCGCCTTCGCGGTCAGGGTCGGTCGCCAGAACAAGCCGATCGTCCCCCTTCAGCGCATCGGCAATATCGGCCATACGCTTCGAGGACTTGCTATCCACCTCCCAGGACATGGCAAAGTCCTCGTCCGGACGCACCGAGCCGTCCTTGGCGGGCAGATCGCGCACATGGCCGTAGGAGGCCAGCACGATGAAGTCCGAACCGAGGTAATTATTGATGGTTTTCGCCTTTGCGGGCGATTCGACGACGACGACGGTCATTCAACTTCCTGACTTGCAGACGGAGGGCCTCATATAGGCATCCTTCTGCAATCGCAAGTTCCGAACCCAAACCTGCAAATTTGCCAGAGTTCAATAAAATGCAATCATAGGTTTCTTATATTTAAATAAAACACGCATATAGTGTGAATTGCCGTGGGGAGCTTGTTATCGATTTGATCGACTATGCGAGGCCACAATGTCTAACCCGGACGGCAATAACCATGCAAATGAAGCACGAGAACGTGAAATGGCGCAATACATTGCCGATATGCTACTCGAGCTCCGCAACATGGCCAGATCGGCTGGCCTTTTCACCCTGTTGGGTCTGCTGGAACTCAGTTTCTGTGAAGCCTATTCGATCGCCAACAAGGTTAAAATTCCCGCCGGGGAAATCGAGAAACTGAAGCGATTGGCCAAAGCCTCTACCAAGGAATGATTTGTGAGCAAACAAGTTTCAGCGGAGAGGCAAGCTCTATAAATTCGCGCTTCTCGAGCAAGAAACTGTCATTGGCTTGCAGTTTTTCCTTTCCAAAACTGCAACTACCTCCGAGGAGATAGAAGAATTCCACGCCTGCCTCGGAGCCAATAACTTCACCTGTCTTAAAATCCTTCAC
>JBAVOA010000587.1:0-1768 GCA_049691635.1 Aestuariivirga sp.
GTCCTCGCGCAACCAGTATCTCACCAAGACCGAGCGTGGACAGGCGACTGCAATATACAAGTCCCTCACCCAAGCCGCCGAGAAAATCCGCCATGGCACCGACCCGCAAAAGGCCATGCGCGCCGCCTCGCGCTCGCTCACCACGCTGGGCTTCAAGGTTGACTATGTCACCGCAAGGAATGCCGAAACGCTTGCCGTGCCCCAGTCCCACAGCGACGAGCCCCTGCGCCTGCTGGCCGCCGCCTGGCTCGGCAAGACAAGGTTGATTGACAATATTGAAGTCTGAAGCCGTTTAATCAGAGCAACCCCAACGCCGACAGCTCCCGCCGCATGGACTCGTCCATCATCTCGGCCTCGGCACCTTTTTTCAGATCCGCCGGCGCATCCTCGGCGCTCAGATAGCGCCATCCCTGAAACGCCCGGCGCGGCGTCGGCCAGACGGGAATGATCCGCGCCTTGAAATCAATGCGGCAGCGCGCGATGCCATCCTTGCCGGTGACCGGCACAAGACCGGCAATAGGCTGGCGGCACAGGATCATGCCGCGGATGACCCAGTAAAGCGAACCGCCATTCAGAATCTCGTCACCGCGCGTGGGAAACATCCGCGTCGTGTGATCCAGAGTCTCGACCCCCTTCTTTGCATCCCGCACCCATTGCCGGAGCTCGGATACTTCTGACACGCCGACACAAAGCTTGATAAGATGAAGCGCCATAAAAAAGCAGATACCTCTGGACGGGACATGAAAGACCTATGCTATCATGGCCCCGCGGAAAACCTCAAAGCCATTGTTTTCCACAAATTAGGATTGGATAAAGCCCATGACCACAGTTGCCAAAGTCATTGAACTCACATCGTCTTCGCCCAAGAGCATTGAAGATGCCGTTGAAACGGGCATCAAGCGGGCCGACAGCACGCTGGACCAGATTGAAAGCGCCTGGGTGCAGGACATCAAATGCGTCGTGAAGAACGGCAAGGTCAGCGAGTGGCGCGTCAACATGAAGGTCACCTTCCTGCTGAAGTAAACCTCCCGCTATCACGCTAACGTGAGGGCGCCAACGGGCTCGTGATTGGCCAGTGATGGAAGGTGCCGCCATCTAGGGGGGATGACGGTCGCTGATCAAACCCTTCGCCTTGAGAGCCTGACGGCATTTCTGGCCGACGACTATGCAAAGCTCAGGCTTTACATGGGCGATACCATGTTCAATGCCGTGGGCCGCCGCTGCCTTGCCACCTATGCGCTGGAAGCACAAAATGTCCGGACCCTGTCGCGCCACATGCCCGATTTTCTCGGTCTGACGAAGCCATTTTCGCGAAGCCCCGAGCTATCCGATCTTGCCCGGCTTGAACGCGCCTTTCATGCCGCCCGCAACGCGCCCGACGCCACTATCGTATCAGGCCTCCCGCATCCCCTGGTGCCGGGCCTCTATCGCTTCGACTTTCATCCATCGGTTCAAAGGCTGCAACTGCGCACCAATGCCACCAGCATCTGGTCGGCGCTGACCGCCGGGGAATTGCCCCCGCCGCCTGCGCTGCTGGCGGCACCCCTGGAACTGCTGGTGTGGCGCCAGGGCGCCGCCTCAAGGTTCCGGATGCTGGGTCAGGAAGAGGCCATAGCCCTCGATGAAGCCGCCCATGGCGAGGCAATCCGGGTCGATCAATCGTCGGAAAGTTTTCTGCGCGGCTGGATCGAGGCCGAGATCATTTCGTCGCTGCGCAACCTGAATGACACTGGCGGATGATCAGCCGGATTTGCTCACGAAGCAGGAC
>JBAVOA010000588.1:0-1856 GCA_049691635.1 Aestuariivirga sp.
GGATCACGCCGATATCGGCCAGCACGAGCATGGAGAGGCCCGCATCGAGTTGTTCTTTAAGTTGAGCGGGGTTTTCGGGTTCCGAAATTTGTGCATAGGGCTCTAGGGCGCGCGAGACATAGTAGAGTGGCGAGAGCAGGGGCTGGGCATCCTCCAGCGAACTGCCAGATTGCAAGGCAATGGTCTTGCGGCGCCAGCGATCATCGAACAGGAAGGTCGCCGCTGCCGTGCGCTCGCCCCTGATTTCGAGGCGCTGCACTTCGTTGCGAAGTTCAATGGGCAGATCGAGGGTTGCCCCGGCTTGTGAGGCATTGGCGGCAAATTGCGCCTTCACCTCCGCCAGGCTCCGGCCGTTGGCCGCGATGGCGCGGAGCGCTGTTTCGCGTTGAGCATCGGACGGCGTTCGCATGACTTGAAGCTTGAGTTGGCCTCCCTCAATTGACGGGGCCGCGAGGGCGAGGGGTAGTCCCGCAGCATCTGGCATGACTGCATCAACGGTCGCCTTGCCTTTAGCCAGTTTGGTGAGGCCTTCGGCAAACAGCGTGGCGGAGTCCTGGTCCAGGCCATCGCTGAGCCACGCGACATGCAGGGACGGGGCGGACTCGAAACTGGTTTTCAACCGCACCAGAAGTTTTGCGCGATCAGGGCCTAAGGCCTTGGGTTCAAGGGCTGCGATCTGCTTGAGCGTGGCATCGGCATCGCGCGCCACCAGTTCAGCCTCGCGGGCCGCAGGTGCGGTTGTTGCCAGCGTCAGGGTCACATCATTTTCGCGGGCTTCATTCACGATTTCGCCCAGCATGGTGCGGCGCAGGTTCCAGTCTTTCGCCGCGGCCCAGGTATCATCAACGATGATCAGGAGCGGCGCCTTGCTTCCAGCTGCCGTTTGTCCCGGCGCATAGAGAGGATGGGACACGCCGAGAATGACAAGGGCAGCGATCATCAAGCGGAGAGCCATGAGCCACCAGGGAGTCTTGTCCGGCTGTTCCTGCTTGCTCACCAGTTCGAGCAGCAAGCGCAGAGGCGGGAACTTGATGGCCTGCGGCCGGGGCGGGGTGAAGCGCAACAACCACCAGATGGCAGGCAGCAGCAAGAGTGCTGCGAGGGCCACGGGCGTGGTGAAGGTGAGGGCCTGCAGGAAGCCCATCATGCCATACCGCCCATCTCGAACGCCCGGCTCTTTGCTCCGCCCACCAATCCATGCAGCATCATCAGGAGGCTGGCTGGCGATTTGTCGGTGTGGTGACAGGTGAAGGTCCAGCTCACGCCGTGGGCAATCCGGCGCAGGGCCTCGCGCTGGCCCGCAAATTTTTCGATGTAGGCGTCGCGCAATGTTTCGGTCTTGCCCGAGAGGTATTTGAGCGGGCCATCCATCTCGCGGAATTCGACGCGGCCGTCATAGGGCAGGGTTTCTTCCGCCGGATCGACGATCTGCACGAGGTGGCCGGAGACACCGTGGGCGGCAAGGCTTCTGACGGTCGTGGCAATCTCGTCTGGCGTCTCGAAAAAATCACCGATCAGAACGACACTGGAAAATTTTTGCAGGCGCTGGGCTTGGGGAAGTCTCTCGCCCTCGTTGCGCAACAGCCAAGTGGCCATGGGGACCAGCGCACCGCGGGCATGGCTCATCTTCTGTGGGCTGCCGATCAGCCCAACGCGTTCCTGGGCGCGGAGCGCCAGGCTCGCGAGTGCAAGGGCTGCGAGATAGGCGCGGTCGCGCTTGGTGGTCTTGCCGAGATGGGATTTGAAATCCATCGACTTGGCCGGGCTGGCCCAGAGCCAGAGCGTGTTGGCGGCTTCCCATTCATTTTCGCGGATGAAGACATGGGACGAGCGTGCCGATTTGCGCCAATCGATGC
>JBAVOA010000589.1:0-2753 GCA_049691635.1 Aestuariivirga sp.
CGTGAACACCGAATTCACCCCCAAGGCCTTGGCAACCAGAAATCCCTGCCCGTCCATGTAATTCACACCCACAAAACGCAAGGGGAATTTCGTCTCGCGTTCCATAGTCCATGTGGTGTTGCGCGCCAGCACATCGACCGCGCCGGACCCCAGCTTGTCAAAACGATCCTGCGCCGTGAGCGGCACGAAATCTACTTTGGTGGCATCACCCAGCACCGCCGCTGCCACCGCCCGGCAGAAATCCACATCAAACCCGGCCCAGGCACCCGTTGCATCGGTCGCAGCAAAGCCAAGCAACCCCGTATTGACGCCACACTGCAATTTGCCCCGCGCCTTCACGTCATCAAGTGTGGACGCATGGGCCGCCACCGAAAACAAAGTGGAGGCAAGAAACGACAGAGTCAAAAGCAGTTTTTTCATGAACACGATTCCAAAGGACGGCAAAAACCAAGCCTAACCCGCCAAACGGTTCATGCCAAGGGATGGGCCTCAATGCAAAATCTGGCTCAGGAACAGCTTGGTCCGCTCGCTCTTGGGGTTTTCGAAGAATTCCTTCGGCGAATTTTGTTCAATGATCTGGCCTTGATCCATGAAGATAACCCGGTTGGCCACCTGTTTGGCAAAACCCATTTCATGGGTCACGCACAGCATGGTCATGCCCTCTTCCGCCAGCCCCACCATGGTATCGAGAACCTCTTTCACCATTTCCGGATCAAGCGCCGAAGTGGGTTCATCAAACAGCATGATTTTCGGGCTCATGCACAGGGAGCGTGCGATCGCCACGCGCTGCTGCTGGCCGCCCGAGAGCTGCCCCGGATACTTCAGGGCCTGCTCGGGAATCTTCACCCGCTTCAGGAATTTCATGGCGATCTCTTCGGCGTCTTTCTTCGGCATCTTGCGTACCCAGATTGGCGCCAGGGTGCAATTCTCGAGAACCGTCAGATGCGGAAACAGGTTGAAGTGCTGGAACACCATGCCCACTTCGCGGCGGATCTCATCGATCTTCTTGACGTCGTTGGTGAGCAGGATCTTGTCAACGATGATGTCACCCTTCTGGTGTTCCTCCAGCAGGTTGATGCAGCGGATGAGCGTTGACTTGCCCGAGCCCGAGGGACCGCAAATGACGATTCGCTCGCCCTTGTAGACCGTCAGGTTGATATCGCGCAGCACATGAAATTCGCCATACCACTTGTCCATCCCCGAAATCTGGATGGCGACCTCATCACTGACATTCAATTTTCGAGCGGCTTCAGCCATGTTTTTCACTCACCTCTTGTGACCGGTTGCGAGCCTGCGCTCGGTAAAGACGGAATAGCGCGACATTCCAAAACAGAAGACCCAGAACATCATCGCCACCGCGAAATAACCGGTGGGCGCCGAGCTGGCCGAGGCCCAATTCGCATCCCGCAGGCCCGCCTGCACAATGCCCAGAAGGTCAAACAGGCCAATGATCAACACCAGTGTTGTATCCTGGAACAGGCTGATGAAATTGCCCACGATGTTCGGGATCGAAATTTTCAGCGCCTGCGGCAGGACGATCTTGGCCATCATCTGCCAGTACGACAGGCCAAGCGCCTGCGCGCCCTCATATTGTCCCTTGCCGATGGCCTGCAGGCCGCCACGCACCACCTCAGCCATATAGGCCGACGAAAACAGCGCAACCCCAATCAAGGCCCGCAACAGCTTGTCGAAGCTGGTGCCCGGTGGAAGGAACAAGGGCAGCATGACACTGGCCATGAACAGCACAGTGATAAGCGGCACACCGCGGATTACTTCAATGAAAGTGATGCACAGGGTTTTGACAATGGGCATCTGCGAGCGCCGCCCCAGAGCCAGGATGATTCCCAGCGGCAGCGAAGCCACGATGCCGGTAATTGACACAACCAGGGTCACCGTGAGGCCGCCCCACTGTTGGGTTTCGACGGGCACAAGTCCGAAGTCCGCATCCAGAAGCAGCATGGCAAACAAAAGGCCAGCAAGCATTGCGGCCCAGCCCTTGAGCACCGGCATGGAGGCCTGCCCCGAACCAGTCAAAGCCGCGGCAATTGAAAGGCCCGCCGCTCCCGCAAACAGAATGGCGATCGACAATCCGCCGAAGGGAATGTCCATGGCGAAAGACGCAAGCCAAAGCACAAGCCCCACGCCTGCAAAGGCAAGTCCCAGCTTATTGCGTGCGATGCCATCTTCAATGCCAAAGACGATCAGCGGAATAGCGCTCGCCACAAGGGCCATGAAACTTACAAGTTTGACGTAAGACGCAAGGTTGAAGTTGAAATTTCCACCCGTCAGCAAAATCAGGGCAAGCAGCGGAAAAACAATCAGCAGGAACAAGGCATTCCAAACCTTGTAAGGGGCCGATGGCATCAGCATCGGAATGAGTGCCGCGGCGCCGACCAGGAAGCAAATGTTGACCCGCCAGCGCTCGTCAATGGGGAAAAATCCATAGATCCATTGGGGAAACTTGGCCACAACCAAGGGCCAGCAAGCCCCTACGTTCTCGCCCGTGCAAGCTTCCCTGTCCGCGCCTGTCCACACTGCCTGCAGGATGGCAAATTCAAATGCCTGCCACAATATCCACACGGCAAGCAGGCCGAATACCACGGTGACAATGCTGTCTCCAATGGAGGAAAACAGGTTCTTGAGTAGCCAGCCCCGCAACCCTACCGTGCTTGGCGGTGGCGGCAGGCGCGGGGCTTCATCATTGCGCACATAGGCAAGACTGGAGTTGGGTGCAGCCATGGCCATTACCTCTC
>JBAVOA010000590.1:0-3555 GCA_049691635.1 Aestuariivirga sp.
CGTGCCGCTCAGCGACGACGACAGCGCCGCCAAATTCGCCATCAAGAATGCCCGCAAGGACATGCGCTATTACACCAACATGACCGAGCAACTGCCGGTCGCCTCGTTCATGGGCGAGAGCGTGCACCAGCTCTACGTCATGGCCGAGAACATGGGCTTCGGCGACCGCTACATCCCCCGCATGATCGATGTGTTTCAGAAGATAACCGGGATGAAAAAATAACGGCACGAGCGCTTCGGTCTTGGCCGAAGCATTTACAGGTCAGGCTGCCGTAAATGGACGCAGGTTTTGTCCATGCCAGAAAGTGCAGCGGAAATCATGACCGGAAAGACTTTGTCGAGCGAGTTGGCCTTGCTTCTGGTGCTCGCCACCCTTTGGGGCGCGTCCTATACGTTGATCAAGATCGGTGTTGCGACCATTCCGCCGGTCACCTTTATCGCAGTTCGGACGCTGATTGCCGGGAGCATCCTGCTTGCCGTCATCCGTTTGCGTGGCCTGAAACTGCCCCGTGACAAAGCCACGTGGCAGCGTTTCATGTTCCAGGCATGTCTCAATAGCGTGATCCCTTTTACCATGATCGCATGGGCAGAGCGGCATGTTGATGCCGGCTTGACTACGATCCTGAATTCGACCTCGCCGATATTCACATTTCTGCTGACGGTTTTTCTGGCCCGGCACGAACCGGCCAGCGCGCGAAAACTGTTTAGCGTGGCAGCGGGGATCACCGGCATCTGCCTGATCGTCGGCTTCGAAGCGTTTAACGGCCTCGGCCATGAACTTTTGCCGCAGCTCGCCATCGTGGCAGCGACGGTCTGTTACGCAGGTGCCGCCATCTTCGGGCGGGGCTTCAAGGGCCTCGATCCCATGATGCCGGCGGCGGGCTCGCTGATCTGCGGGGCGGCAATCCTCATTCCCCTGGCGCTGTTAATTGACCAGCCTTGGACCCTGCAACCGTCCCGAAGTTCTATTCTCGCACTGCTCGGCCTCTCCGTCTTCTCAACTGCCCTGGCTTTTGTAATCTACTTCCGCCTCATCCGGACCTTGGGCTCCGTGGGCACCACGGCACAGGCTTACTTGCGCGTTCCCATCGGCGTGGGGCTGGGGGTGTTCCTGTTGGGTGAAACCCTGACACCGGCAATGTGGATTGGCTTCATCTGTGTTATCCTCGGGGTTGCAGCGATGGCCATACCGCCCCGCGAGAAACCGGCATTTTCACCACCTCGTGTTTCTCTGTGACTTGATTTCCCGCGCAGGCCCAGAGCATGGTGACTCCAGCAACAGGGAGACAATCATGAGCCGTATCGAAGTCCGCAAAGGCATGCCCGATGTCCAGTTAAGCCGGGCGGAATTTGACCGCCGCTTTCGTGACCGGTTCTTTGATCCGGCCTTTGCCAAGAACGAGGCCGCGCTCAAGGCAATTATCGACACGGCATGGGAAGGCTATGACGTTTACCGCAAGAACCCCATAAAACAAGTTGCGGGTGTGGGTTACGCAAAGCCAAAGGCGGAACTCCCGGTGGAGTGGCTGGCCACCAAGGCTGCCATCGATGCCGCCGAGGCGCGCCAGAAAAACCCCAAATCGCCCAGCCGCATCCTGCTCGTCAATGGTTCCATGCGCTCCGACCAAAGCTGTCCCGGTGAAATGTCGAAATCCTGGCGGCTGCTGAAGCTTGCCGAAGAGGTGGTCCATGCCGCCACCGGCTTTGAAACCGAAATCCTCGATCTCTCGCTGCTCACCTCTCAATACGGCCGCGTCATTCACCCCTGCAAGGCCTGCGTCTCCACCGCCCAGCCACTCTGCCATTGGCCGTGCTCATGCTACCCCAACTTCGCCATGGGCCAGACCAGCGACTGGATGAACGAGATCTATCCCATGTGGGCGGCGGCCCACGGCGTGATGATTGTGACCCCCGTGAACTGGTATCAAGCGCCTGCGGGCCTGAAAGCGATGATCGACCGCTTGGTGTGCGCCGATGGCGGAAATCCTGATCCAACCACCACGGGCGGCAAGGACCCCGCGAAAGCGAAAGCGCTCGAGATGAAAGGCTGGGACTATCCGCGCCACCTTGCAGGCCGCGCTTTCTCGGTTGTCGTCCATGGCGATGCCGCAGGCGTTGAAAACCTGCGCCGCATCCTGACTGATTGGCTCGAAGACATCGGCCTCATTGCTTCGGGCCACAAATCCCATATCGGCGCCTACATCGGCTATCTCGGAACCTATGCCGAAAACCACGCGGACCTTGATGACGATGCGGGCATGCAGGCAGACGTGAAGACCGCAGCCCAGGCTTTGGTGAATGCGGTGAAGCTGCTGCGCGCCGGAAAACTCACGCCACCCGACGCGGATTTACACGAGGCAAGGCCGAAGTAGGTGATCTAAGCCGCCTGCTGCGCGTTCTGGGCCGGCTTGGTCACGGGGAGCCAAAGCGTCAGCCGGGTGCACTTGTCTACCGTCGACTCGATATCCAGTCCGCCGCCATGCAGCTCAGCCGTTTTTTCGACAACCGGAATGCCGAGGCCGGTGCCGAAGCTCTTGGTCGTGAACAGCGGATCGCGGATCTTGGTGAGCAGGTCATGGGGAATGCCTGGTCCGTTGTCCTCCACTGAGATCTCGATGCCGCGTGCGGTCAGCCTGGTGCTGACCACGATCTTCGGTGCACGCTCATGCATATCCAAAACGGGTGCGTTCTTGATGAACATGGCTTCGGCCGCATTGGACAGCAGATTGCCGATGGACCGGGCCATGCGGTCCGGGTCGAACTTTGCCTTAAGGCCCTGGAGGTTAAGGCGGCCTTCTATCGTAAGGTCTTCCGGAAGCTTGGCTGTCTCCTCGTGCAGCACCTTCTCAAGCCAGGCGTCGATGTCGGCTTCCGTTATGTTTGGCAGCTGGCTGCGCGAATAGTCGAGAAGCTGCGAAATAATGTCGTTGCACCGCGCGATGCCCGCATCGATGCGCCTGAGTTGTGGATTAAGGTCAATGCCATTCTCGGAAAGCTTGCGCCTGACGATGAAAATTGATGTGCGCACCACACTCAGCGGATTGCGCAATTCATGGGCAATGGTGGCTACCAGACTGCCGAGCTGCGCCATCTTGGCTTTGCGCAGGTTCTCCTCCGTGGCCTCATGCAGGAGCTTGACTTTGCCCACCAGTTCCATGTTCAGGAGCGTCACCTGGTGGTTGAGGTCCTTGAACATCTCGGCATTATTGTTGGCTTCCGCTTCGGCCTTCACCGCCTCGATGTGGCCTATGATTGATTTCCAGCACAGCAGGGTGATGCCGATGAGGGCCAGGGCAAGCGAGGAGAGCGCAAACAGCGCTTCGCGCCGGACGGTGACCAGGGCTATGTCGCCAGGCTTGCGGTCGGTCCATTGGGCTGCGGCGATCGGTGTACCCATGAAGTCGTTGATGATTTGGCCGCCAGCGTTTCTGCCGTCAACCGCGGCCATCTGAAAATCCGGGATAATGTATTGCTTGCCAATTTCGTCAAGATATTGCGGTGTAAGGAATTTCACCAATACGAAATAGCGGGGTTTGGCCGACGGTACGACAACAT
>JBAVOA010000591.1:0-9486 GCA_049691635.1 Aestuariivirga sp.
GGAAGAACCTCTTAAACGGGTTTTCAAACTAGCGGCGGGAAGCCGTGGCTTCAAGCATCGGTTCTTCTCACCTGTTTGCGGATGAAAAGCCCGGCAATGACGAGAAGGACAAGAGCGAGTGAAAACCAGGTGATGGCATACTGCAGATGGTTGTTGGCCAGCTGGATGTCGGGTTTGCTGGCCCGTGGAAAGGCGCTGGGATCACTGCCAGGGAGAGCCTGGAGAATGAACGGGGCGACCTTCATGTCAGGGGCAATCGCAACTGATGACAGCATCGCCGGAACATCCCACCAGTACCAAATGTTGCCATCCACATCATTCTCGGGATCGAAAAACCCGCGTTCATGATCATGGGCGCGCACGACTGTGGTGAACTCCATGGGCAATGGGTTTTCCTTTCGCGCCGAAGGGTCGCGCAGATCAGCGGGCACGACGCCACGATCAACCAGGGCCACGATTCCTTCGTCGCTCCTGAATGGCGTGATGATCTGCCAGCCCGGGCTTCCTTCGAAGGTCGCGAGCTTGTGCCGTTCGGAGGCGTGGTCAAAATTGCCTTTCATCCTGACTTTCACGAATTCAATGTCAGTGCCCTTCTCCCTGGCCAGCAGCACATCACCGATTGAAACCGGTGGCGCCTCGGCGCGGCGGGCAATTTCTGCAAGAAGGGCCTGCTTTTCCGCCAGGCGAAAGAGTTGCCAGGTGCCAAGCGCCAGGAGCACGGCAATGCCAAGGCCCGCCCACAGCAGTATCGGCCAGATACGCGGTTTCATTTCTCGATCCGGCCTTCACGGGCCTTGGTCTTCCACTGCTGGCAGAGAAGAAAACCCTTGACCGGACGCAGCAGGAGCAGCGGCGTGAGAACGAGTATGGGAATGGCGAGCAGCAAATGAACCCAGAACGGCGGGGCATAGGCGATCTCGATGCCGAGGATTGAGCCCACGCCCACCACGCAGACAAAGAGCATGACAAACCATGCGGCCCCGTCGCCGCTGTCAGCAAAAGCATAGGATAGCCCGCAGCTCTGGCAGGACTTGGCTATATTCAGGTAGCCGTCAAACAGCTTGCCCCGTCCGCAGCGGGGACATCTTCCCGCCAGTCCGGTGGAGAGCGGAGAAAGTTCGGGATAGTAATTCTCAGTCATGTGCATTCCAAGAAAAAAGCCGCGTAAGGTGATTTACGCGGCTTTCATCGCTCAATCTAATAATATTACTCGGGGCCGATCACGACACCCGCCGAGGCCCAGACATAGATACAGGCGAAGAGGAAGAGCCAGACCACGTCCACGAAATGCCAGTACCAGGCAGCAGCCTCAAAACCGAAATGCTGTTTGGGCGTAAAATCACCCTTCATGGCACGGAATAGGCAGACGAGCAGGAAGATGGTTCCCACAAGGACATGGAAGCCATGGAAGCCCGTGGCCATGAAAAAGGTCGAACCGTAAATATTGCCGCCATTGTCACGGTTGAAGGCAAAGGCGGCATGGGCATATTCATAGGCCTGGATGCTGGTGAAAAGCGCACCCAATACAACGGTGGCAAGAAGGCCCCATTTCAGGCCCTGGCGGTCGTTGTTCAGCAGGGCGTGATGGGCCCAGGTGACGGTCGTGCCTGAAGTTAGAAGAATAAGTGTATTCACGAGAGGCAGGTGCCAGGGATCGAAGATGGCTGTGCCCTTGGGCGGCCAGACACCCTCGGTCAGCGCCACACGCGAAGCCTGGATGGTTTCATTTGAAAACAGGCTGGCGTCAAAGAAGGCCCAGAACCATGCCACGAAGAACATGACTTCCGAGGCGATGAACATGATCATCCCGTATCGCAAATGCAGGCTGACGACTGGCGTATGGTCGCCTGAATTGGCTTCATGGATGACATCGCGCCACCACATGAACATGGTGTAGAGCACGAGGGCAAAGCCCAGGGCCATAATCGCCCAGGTGCCGCCATGCATCCAGTGTACGGCGCCGATGGCCAGGATGAATGCCGAAGCCCCGCCGACGGCAGGCCAGGGACTTGGATTGACCAAGTGATAGTCGTGGTTCTTCGCGTGGGCGTCAGCCATGTCCCCTACTCCTCAATTTGTAATCCGGTTCGGCGGCTGCTGTTCAGCCGCGGAAACTGCGTCAGGTTTATCTACTGGAAAAAATGTGTAGGACAGCGTGATTTCGCTGATCGATTTTGAATCCGGGTCATCCAGCATGGCCGGATCAACGAAGAACTCCACCGGGAAATCGGCGCTTTCGCCGGGCTTCAGGGTCTGCTCGGTAAAGCAAAAACACTGGATCTTGTTGAAGTAGGCGCCGGCTTCGGCGGGCGTCACATTGAACACGGCGCTGCCGGTGAGTTTCTTCCGGGTCATGTTGGTGGCGCTGTAATGGGCCTGGTTCGGTTCGCCAATTTTAACCTTCATCAGCGATTGCACGGGATGGAAATTCCAGCCAAGGCTGCCCGCCGTATTGGCGTCAAACCTTATGGTGACGAACTTGTCCGTTGCGGTTTCGGGTGCCACGTCGGCGCGCTGGGTGGTTCCGCCAAATCCGGTTGCCTTGCAGAACATGCTGTAAAGCGGCACGGAGGCATAGGTGAGACCGATCATGCCGACAAAGACACTTGCAGCCGTGGCGGCGACACGCAGATTTTTTTGCCCGTTGGGGATGACCGGAGCAGGTTTCACATCAACCCCCCGACATCATGGCGACGTTGTTTCCCATGCGCACAATGGTTGTCGCAAAAAACAGCACGACCAGCCCGCCCAGGATGAGCGCCATGACGATGGCGCGCTTCTTGCGCCGTGCCATGTCCGAGGGATTGAAAGGCGCGTTGCTCACTGCAGCACCGACGTGAAACTGGCTATCCCCAGCAGGCGCTCGACCGGAATGAGGGCAAAGACGAGGAAGAGCCAGAGGATTGAAAAGCCGAAAAGCTTCTTGCAGGCACGGTCAGCGGCAGCACCCTCGCGGATACGGTAGACGCCGATGGCATAGTAAAGAAACACGGTTGAGAGCACGGCCACGCCAGCTACGTAGAGCATGCCGCTCACGCCCAGAAGGGCGGGCAGAAAAGTGAGCGGCAGCAGCAGCAGGGTATAGATCAGGATTTGCCTGCGGGTTTCATCGGGGCCTGCGATATTGGGCAGCATGGGAACGCCCGCGTTTGCGTAGTCGTGCTCGCGGAAAAGGGCCAGCGCCCAGAAATGGGGCGGCGTCCACATGAAAATAATGAGGAACAGTGAGATGGCGCCGAGATCAACAGTGCCGGTAACCGCTGCCCAGCCAATCATCGGCGGAAGTGCGCCCGCGGCACCGCCGATGACGATGTTGTGGGGCGTCCAGCGTTTGAGCCACATGGTGTAGATGGCAACGTAGAAGAAGATTGTGAAAGCCAGCAGTGCCGCCGCCACGAGATTTACAAACAGGCCCAGCACGATGACCGAAGCAACGGCCAAGAAAGCGCCAAAGCCCAGCGCCTCGCCGGGAAGAATGGCACCGCGGGGAATGGGCCGCGAGGCTGTCCGCCGCATCTTGGCGTCAATATCTGCATCATACCACATGTTGAGCGCGCCGGAGGCACCGGCTCCTATGGCAATGGCAAGCAGGGCCACGAGGGCCAGAAGCGGATGTAATGTTCCGGGTGCCGCCACAATGCCCACGAAGGCCGTGAAGATGACAAGCGACATGACCCGCGGCTTCAGCAGGGCAAAGTAGTCGCCAGCCGTTCCCTGCCCACCGAGGGAGGGAGACTGGCTGGCGATATCCAATTGCAGGTCGCTCATCAGACTACTTTATGATGGGCAGCGTGTTGAACTGGTGGAATGGCGGCGGCGAAGGCAAAGTCCATTCCAGCGTCGTGGCACCCTCGCCCCATGGATTATCAGCGGCCTTCACTTTCTTGGAGTAGGCCGAGAAGACGCCATAAAGGAAGATCAACACGCCGAAGGCCGAGATGTAGGAGCCGTAGGACGACACCTTGTTCCAGCCGGCGAAGACTTCCGGATAGTCGATGTAGCGGCGCGGCATGCCGGCAAGACCGAGGAAGTGCTGCGGGAAGAACAGGACGTTCACACCGATGAAGGTGACCCAGAAATGCACCTTGCCGATGGTTTCGTTGTACATGTAGCCGGTGATTTTCGGGAACCAGTAGTACCAGGCGGCAAAGATCGCAAACACCGCGCCGAGCGACAGCACATAGTGGAAGTGGGCCACCACATAGTAGGTGTCATGGAGCGAACGGTCGACACCCGCATTGGCGAGCACAACGCCGGTGACGCCGCCGATGGTGAAGAGGAAGATGAAGCCCAAGGCCCAGAGCATGGGCACCTTGAATTCAATGGAACCACCCCACATGGTGGCAATCCAGGAGAAAATCTTCACACCGGTTGGCACCGCAATGATCATCGTGGCCGCGAGGAAATAGGCCTGCGTATCGGCATCCATGCCCACAGTGTACATGTGGTGGGCCCAGACGACGAAGCCTACGACACCGATGGCCACCATTGCATAGGCCATGCCGAGATAGCCGAATATGGGCTTCTTCGAGAAGGTCGAGACAATCTGCGAGACAATGCCGAAACCGGGAAGGATGAGAATGTAAACTTCGGGATGCCCGAAGAACCAGAAGAGATGCTGGAACAGGATGGGATCACCACCTTTGGATGGCACAAAGAACGATGTTCCGAAGTTGCGGTCGGTGAGCAGCATGGTAATGCCGCCAGCCAGCACCGGCAAAGACAACAGGAGCAGGAATACGGTGACAAGGATGGACCACACGAAGAGCGGCATCTTGTGCAGCGTCATGCCGGGCGCGCGCATGTTGAAAATGGTGGTGATGAAGTTGATAGCGCCGAGAATCGACGAGGCACCGGCGAGATGGATGGACAGAATGGCATAGTCCATCGCAGGTCCGGGCTGGCCGGTGGTCGACAGCGGCGGATAGAGCGTCCAGCCGCCGCCCACGCCATGGGCACCCGCTGGGCCTTCGGCAAACATGGAAATCAGCAGCAGGCCAAGGGCCGGAGGCAGGAGCCAGAAGGAGATGTTGTTCATGCGTGGAAACGCCATGTCGGGTGCTCCGATCATGAGGGGCACGAACCAGTTGCCGAAACCGCCAATCATCGCGGGCATGACCATGAAGAAGATCATGAGCAGGCCGTGGCCCGTGACAAACACGTTATACATGTGCTTGCCCTGGTCGAATGCTGCATCGGCGGGGGCGCCATAAACCATCTGGGCCAGGCCAGTGAAAATCTGCACCCCGGGTTCGGCCAGTTCAACCCGCATCAGGACGGACAGGAGGCCGCCAATCAAGCCGGAAATGATGGCGAACCACAGATACATCGTACCGATGTCCTTGTGGTTGGTTGAATAGACATAGCGCCTCCAACCCGAAGGCAGGGCGTGGTCATCGTGAGCGGCGGTTGCGTAGGACATGTTCATTAGCCTCTCAATAGGTTCAATTTTGCGCCAGCTGGCCCTTGGCCTTCAGCATGGCAAAAAGATAGTCCCTGGCCTCCTCGACGCTGGCCGTCTTGACCTTTTCGGCCCAGGCCGCGAAATCAGCCTCGGATACGACATGAACCTCGATGGGCATGAAGGCATGGTCCTTGCCGCACAGCTCGGAGCACTGGCCGTAATACACGCCTTCCTTGGTGGCCTTGAACCAGTCTTCATTCAGGCGGCCGGGGATGGCGTCAATTTTCACGCCGAAGGACTGAATGGTCCAGGCGTGGATGATGCCTTCTGGATCAGAGGTTACAATCAGCTTGACGGTCTTGTTGACCGGCACGACGACGGGAACGTCGGTTGCCAGCAGGTAGGGAACATTGTCCTTGGCCGCCTCTTCGCGGGTTTTCAGATAGGAAGTGAAACTGACCTTGGCGGTGCCATCCTCATTGAGCCCGAGATCAGGATATTCATAGGTCCAGTTCCAGCTTGGATTGCCGATGACCTTCAGGGTCATGTCGGCAGGCGGAATATCGCGCTGCAAATAGAGCAGCCGCAATGACGGGATGGCGATAGCCACAAGAATCAATATGGGAATTACGGTCCACGCCACTTCAAGCAGGGTATTATGGGTGTTCTTGGAAGGTACGGGGTTTGCCTTTGCATTGAAACGCACCATAATGTAAAGCATCAGGCCGAGCACAAAGAGGGTAATTACGGTGATGATCACCAACAGGAAGTTGTGCAGCCAATGGATGTTTTCCGCAACGGGTGACGCCGCGTCCTGCAGGCCGATCTGCCATGGCTCTGGCTGACCCGCTGCCGCCCACGCAGTGACTGAAGCGAAAAGGAAAAGCAGCCCCGCACCCATTCCCGCCAGCCTGTTTGCGATTTTCATCGATAGCCCTCTCAGTTCGTAATTTTTCAAGCGTCATTGTTGCCCCGTGAGAATACCCCAATGACCGGTTGAATGTGAACCACATTCGCATCGCAGTCGCAACTAAAGCGGGCGCGGCATAACGTCATTGTAATCAAGCGCTTTGCCCTTTTCCGGGCAATCGCTTGGCGGAGTTCGAAATTCCGCCGCATTTATCCGTGAAATGCAGCGCATTGCCCATGCAACATGGCTCAATTCGGTGTTGTTTTGCCCCCAACCTGGCGCTAATAGGCGCGCTTTGACTACGAAAGGTACCGCCTCGTGAGAATCACCAATTCCCTCCGCACCCTTGCCATAGCTGGTCTGTTGGGTCTTTTTTGCCCGATTTCCGCCCACGCGCAAAGCGCGCAACCGGCTCCGGTAAAAAAGGCGTTTGGACCCCGGGTCAATCCGGGAAAACCGGGGCAGCAGGCGGCGGCACCGGCTGCTGAAACCGTTGCGACCCATGGCGCCTGGCAAATCCAGTGCAGCGTGGCGGCGGCTGCCAGCGGTGAGCAGGCGGGGAAAAAATCCTGCGGCATGGTGCAGATCACCCATGCCGAAAAGAACGAAAAGATCATGCTCTCCCTTATTGTGCAAAAATCCAAGCAGGGTGACAAGGAATTGACGACGATGCGCGTGCTCGTCCCCATTGGCGTTTACCTGCCCACGGGCGTGGCCCTTGAGGTTGATGGCGCCGCCGTTGGCCGCGCCCCGTTCGTGCGCTGCAGGCCGCAAATCTGCGAGGCCTTTGCCGAAGTATCGCCTGAGTCCCTGGCCAAGATGAAAAAGGGCACGGCGGCCAATTTCATCATTTACGAGGCACCAGGACTGGGCGTTCCCATGAAAATATCGCTCGAGGGCTTCTCGGCTGCGCTGGACAACCTCAGTACCCTGTGATTATGGGCTAGCGGTATTTCCCGGAGATGCTTATCTAGGTGTGACATTGCCGGATAAGGATTTCCCCATTGGCGCTTTCACTCTTCGATAACAGCGATACAACCCAGACCCAGGCAACAGAACTTGTCGCAAACGCCCTGCGCGGCGCCGATGACGGCGAGCTGTTTGTTGAAAAGCGTGAAAGCCAGGGGTTTTCCTTCGACGACGGCAAGCTGAAAGCCGCGAGCTTCGATGAATCCCAGGGCTTCGGCTTGCGCTCGGTGACCGGCGAAACCGCCGCCTACGCCCATTCCACCGAGATTTCCGCAGCGGCGCTCAAGCGGGCTGCCGCACTCTGCCGGTCGATGCCTGCAAAAGGCGGTGGCCAGATCGCCGCTTCGCCGGAACGTACCAACCAGAAACTCTATTCCGCCCATAATCCGGTGGAAGCCATCGGCTTTGCCGAAAAAATCGCCCTCCTGCAAAAAGTTGACGCCTTCGCGCGCGCTTTGGGACCGGAGGTTGTGCAGGCTTCCGTTTCGCTCTCCAGTGACTGGCAATCCATTGAAATTATCCGCGGTGACGGACAAATCTACCGGGACGTGCGGCCCTTGGTGCGGTTTGGCGTGTCGATTGTCTCGGCCCGCGGCGGCATTCAGGGCCAGGGCAGCCATGGCCTGGGCGGCCGGGGTGATCCGGCGTCCTATTTGACCGAAGATCTCTGGCAGGATGCGGCGCGCGAGGCCTACCGTCAAAGCCTGGTGTCGCTGGACGCAAAACCGGCACCCGCCGGCGAGGTGGATGTCCTGCTCGGACCGGGATGGCCCGGCATCCTGCTGCACGAAGCCATCGGCCATGGCCTCGAGGGTGATTTCAACCGCAAGGGAACCTCGGCCTTTGCCGGGCTCATGGGCAGCCGCATTGCCGCCAAGGGCATCACCGTGGTGGATGACGGGACCTTAACGGACCGCCGCGGATCCATCAGCATAGATGATGAGGGCACGCCGTCCAATTGCACGACCCTGATTGAAGACGGCGTCTTGGTAGGCTTCATGCAGGACCGGCTGAATGCAAGGCTCATGGGCGTCAAGCCCACGGGCAATGGCAGGCGGCAGTCCTATGCCCATGCACCCATGCCGCGGATGACCAACACCTACATGCTGTCCGGCGACCGGCATCCGGATGAAATCCTGAAGTCCATCAAGAAGGGACTTTTCGCCAAGTCCTTCGGCGGCGGCCAGGTTGATATCACCTCGGGCAAATTCGTCTTCTCCTGCACCGAAGCCTATCTGATCGAGGACGGCAAGATCACCGCCCCGGTGAAGGGCGCAACCCTTATCGGTTCAGGAGCCGACGCCCTCACCCGCATCTCCATGGTGGGCAATGACATGGCACTTGATCCCGGTATCGGAACCTGCGGCAAGCAGGGCCAGGGCGTTCCGGTGGGAGTCGGCCAGCCGTCGCTGCGCATTGACCGGCTGACCGTTGGCGGAACGGCCGCCTGAACCATGCCGCCACGTCTTGTCATTTTCGATATGGACGACGTGTTATGCCATTATGATCTTGGCCGCAGGCTTCGCGCCCTGTCACAGATCTCCGGCAAGACGCCAAGGGATATCCGGGCTGCCATCTGGGACTCGGGCTTTGAAGACGATGCGGATTCAGGCGGCTATCCGGATGCGGATACCTATCTGGCGGAATTCAGTTACCGGATCGGCCATCCGGTGACACGCCAGCAATGGATTGCGGCGCGGCGGGAATCGATGGTCCCATCCCACGATGTGCTGGCCGTAGCGGAATCCATCGGCCAATCGGCCCGGCTTGCGATCTATACCAACAATGGCCCGATTGTTAAGAATTCACTCGACGAACTGTTTCCGGAAGCCGCGGCCATTTTCAAGGAGCGCTATTGCTCCTACGAATTTGGCACCAAGAAACCGGACCCTGACAGCTTTACCAAGCTGCTTGCACAGGTGCGCGTTGCCCCGGCTGACACCTGGTTCATTGACGACAAGCGCTCAAATGTCCAGGGTGCCAAGCTCGCGGGGTTGAAAGCCCATCATTTTCGCTCCTATGAGACTCTGGTAAAGGACGCTAGAAACATGGGCTTTTCAATCACCGGAAAAATGTAAATGACGTTGATGTCCATTCTCGCGGAATCCCAGGGCGGAAATTATTTTGCCAGCGCCGCAAAGTCCAGCAACATGAGCACTGGCGAGGCCACGTCCTGTCTTGAAAAGCTTTGCCCGGCAATTGC
>JBAVOA010000592.1:0-2646 GCA_049691635.1 Aestuariivirga sp.
CTCATGCGTAAAGCCGATCATAGAGATTGCGGATCATTCCCGCGGTTGCCCCCCAAATATAGCGCTCCTGATAGGGCATGGCATAGAAGAAGCGCTGCTTGCCCTGCCATTCGCGCGAATGGGTCTCGTGGTTTTCCAGCGTCATCAGAAACCGCAGGGGAACTTCAAACACCGCGGCGACCTCGCTTTCCTGAGGGGTGATGGTAAATCCCGGCCGCACCAGCGCCACCACCGGGATCACCTGATAGGCGGTACCCGTGAGATAGCTGTCGAGAAAGCCCAGGGGCTCAACAAATTCGGCGTTCAGTCCGGTTTCTTCCCTTGCTTCGCGGAGCGCCGCCGCCACCGCATCTTCATCATCTACATCAATGCGGCCGCCGGGAAAGGCCACCTGTCCGCCATGGCTTGAAAGGTGATCGGTGCGCTGGGTGAGCAGAACGGTAACCTCGGGTTCGCGTAACACGAGAGGCACCAACACAGCCGCTGGCTTTGCCTTGACGCCGACGGGAATTATCGGCGACACCTTGTTCATGTCATCGTCGCTGCGTTCGTGCTTCCGCGGCACCTCATGCAACAGGCCCTTTGCGGCGCGCGCGCGTATTTCCGCCTCGCTAAATTTCATCGGCGCGCTGCATCGGAAAGAATTCGCTGGATGACCAGACGCCGAACCACGCGCCTTCGACGCAGCCCTTGGCCACGAGATCATAGAACAGGGCCCGCGACACCAGCGCCTCAAGCCTAGCCCGCACCAGCACATACGGCTTGAGGCCAGAAGTTCCGGCCTCGGTTTCAAAACGCAACGGATGCTCGGCGTTCACTTCGACCACATCATCCACATTGGTTTCGAAGGTAATGACCTGGGCCTTGCCCTCCCCCTCAACGTTCATGCGAATGGCCAAAAACGGCGCATCATCGACCCCGATACCGCACTTTTCCACAGGGGTGACGAGATAGTACTTACCGTCTTCATCATGGCGCAGAACCGAGGCAAAAAGCTTTAACAGGGGTTTGCGACCAATCGGCGAATTCATGTAAAACCACGTGCCATCAGCGGCAATCCGCATGTCGAGATCGCCGCAAAAGGGTGGATTCCACAAATGAACCGGAGGCAAGCCCCTGGCCTTGGCCGTGGCCGTGGCTTCCTTCAGGCCCTGCAATGGATTGCTTGCATCGCGCGCAATCGTCGTCATCATATGCCCGTCCAAACCCGGAATGAGTCGTAAATTGCCGTCTTTATTAAGCCATTCTCCTTCACGAGGATGTCATTAACAACAATTCATTTACCCTGCCAAAACAGGGCAATAGCAAACTATAGTAGGAGCCATGGCAAACATCAAAGAAGCGAACAAGGAAATCCTTAAAGAGCTTGAGGCAACCGGCGAACGCCTGGAAAAAGTGCGGGCCGAAATCGGCAAGGTGATCTTCGGTCAGACCGAGGTTGTCGAACTGGCGCTTACCGCCATTCTGGCGGGCGGCCATGCACTTCTGGTGGGCGCTCCGGGCCTCGCCAAGACAAAACTCGCAATCAACCTCGGCCGGGTTCTGGGCCTCGATGAAAAACGCGTGCAGTTCACCCCCGATCTAATGCCCGCCGATATTCTCGGATCCGAGGTTCTGGACGAGACCGAAAAAGGCCTGCGGCAATTCCGCTTCGTGCCCGGTCCCGTATTCTGTCAATTGCTGATGGCCGATGAAATCAACCGGGCCAGCCCCCGCACCCAATCGGCCCTTCTGCAGGCCATGCAGGAACACCATGTGACGGTGGCGGGCGTGCGCCACGATCTGCCAAAACCTTTCCATGTACTGGCCACGCAAAACCCCATTGAGCAGGAAGGCACCTACCCCCTTCCCGAAGCCCAGCTTGACCGCTTCATGTTCCAGATCGATGTGCCGTATCCATCGCTGGAGGCCGAGCGCCGCATGCTGTTTGCCACAACCGGTCAGGATGACGAGATGGCGACTAAGGTTCTCAAGACCGTGGAGCTGATGAGCGCGCAACGCCTGACACGGCTGATCCCCGTGGGCGAACAGGTGACCGATGCAATCCTGCGTGTGGTACGTGCCGCACGGCCCGGTGACGATGCAGCCAAGGAAATCAACCATGCTGTAGCCTGGGGGCCATCGCCCCGCGCCAGCCAGGCTCTGATGCTGGGCATCCGCGCCCGCGCCCTGCTGCAGGGCCGCCTCAGTCCTTCGATCGACGATGTGGCCGAGCTCATCGGCCCCGTTTTCAAACACCGCATGGCGCTGAACTTCACCGCCCGCGCCGAGGGCGAAACCATAGAGGCCATCATTGCCAGGCAAAAAAATCTCCTCGCCTAGGGCGCGCAATTCATGACAGCCATTCCTGCCCTGGCTCTCAATGAGCGCGCCGATGCGGCGTCCAACACGCTGCCGCCCCTGCTGGTGGAAGCCGAGCGCATTGCCGCAACCGTGCTGCAGGGCATCCATGGCCGCAAGCGCGCCGGACCTGGCGAAAGCTTCTGGCAATACCGCCCCTATGGCTTTGGCGATTCAACCAGCCGCATCGATTGGCGCAAATCGGCACGCTCGTCCCATGTTTTCATCCGTGAGAACGAATGGGAAGCCGCCAACACGCTCTGGCTCTGGGCCAGCCCGGCCAATTCAATGGATTTCAAATCCCAT
>JBAVOA010000593.1:0-9919 GCA_049691635.1 Aestuariivirga sp.
ATATTCGCCTGCTCGAAATGCTGATTGGAAAGAAAGCCATTCCGGATACGGCATCGCTTGCCGATCCCTCGTTCCAATTGAAATCCCTTCTCAAAGGCTGAGGACCCCGCAATGACCCGAAAAAGACCGACGGTTGCCGATGTCCGCGCCATGAAAGGCAAGTATCAGTATACGATGCTGCGGGTTGAAACCATGGAGGAGCTTGAAGCCGCTGAGCTGGCGGGCATCGATATGGTTTCGGTTCCTCCGGATCTCATGTGCGACCCGGAATTTCGTGATGTTGCACCTGGCCTCTTCGCAGTGCCGGGACTTAATTACTTTGACGTGGGCACGACCGATGATTTCATCCGCTGGGCCTTTCGCATGGTCAAGGCCAGCGCCGACGCCGTCTACTGCAGCGCCAGCCTGCAAACCGTGCGGCGCCTGAGCGAGGAGGCCGTTCCAGTTATTGGACACGTGGGGCTGGTTCCCTCAAAACGCACCTGGACCGGCGGCTTCAAGGCGGTTGGCAAGTCCGCGGAGAGTGCCATGCAGGTTTTCGACGCAGTCAGACAATACGAGAGTGCCGGTGCCTTCGGGGCGGAAATTGAGGTCGTGCCAAGTGAGGTTGCTGCGGAGATTTCCAAACGCACGCCGCTTTTCATGGTTTCCATGGGTGCTGGAACAGGTTGCGATGCCCAGTATCTTTTCGCCGAGGATGTGTTGGGCAGCAACACGGGCCACTATCCCCGACACGCCAAGCGCTACCGTGATTTTGCCGCCGAGAATGCCCGCCTGCAAAGGGAGCGCATTGCGGCTTTCTCGGAATTTTCTGGTGATGTGAAGGCCGGTACCTATCCGGAAGCAAACCATGAAGTGGCCATCACGCCGGATGAAATGCGGAGCTTCAGGAAGATGCTCGCGTCGACGCGCTCATAACATACATAAAATTGTAGCCAATTCTTTCATCCTGCATTTACCCTCTCTGCGTGACGTAATTATTTTGAAAGACTGCACTGGCATGTTCAGGCATCAAGCCATGACTTCATGACAGGCAGTGCAAATGAACGACCGCGAAAGCGATACAATCAATCGGCGCGAGAAGGGATTTCTTGACGAAATCCGCCGGTTGGCGCGGCCTTCGCTGCCCCATACGGCACAGAACTTCCTGTGGGCCGCAAGCCTCGCCGTTGTGTTCGTTGCGGTTTTCATTCTTGTCCTCGAACAGAATTTCCGGCTCAAGGAACTCCTGAACTATTTCGCAACTGCGGCGCTCGTGCTCACCCTTATCGCGCTGTTTGTCTCAGGCGCCAGACGGCGCATGACCGACCGGAGGATCATGGCGTTGACAACGACGATCGCGGCGCTGCAGCAGGCCAGAGCCCAGGCGGAAACATCCAACCGCGCCAAATCCCGGTTCCTCGCAACCATGAGCCATGAAATCCGCACGCCGATGAACGGCATCATCGGCATGGTCGGACTCCTGCGGGAAACCGAACTGACACCAGAACAGGAAAGCTATGCAAGCGCTGCCGATGCGTCCGGCAGGACGCTGATGTCGATCATTGATGAAATCCTAGATAAATCGAAAATTGAATCCGGCCGTCTTGACCTGGAACGCAATCCTTTTGATCTGCTTACCCTCGCCGAGGGTGTGACCGAACTTCTAGCACCGCGCGCCCACGCAAAAGGAATCGAGATCTCATGCCGTGTCACCAACAATGTGCCCGCCACCATCATTGGCGATGAACACCGGACACGGCAGGTTCTTTTCAACATCTTCGGCAACGCCATCAAATTCACCGAGCGAGGCGGCGTGTCCCTGCTCATTGACTATGATGACAAGGCCAAATCTCTCAGGCTGGACATATCGGATACTGGCATCGGAATGTCGCCTGAAGAGATGGACCATATCTTTGACGAGTATGCCCAGGCCAACAGCAACACAACCCGGCTGTTCGGCGGCACTGGCCTCGGACTTTCCATCAGCAAGAAGCTGATCGAAGGGATGGGCGGCAGCATCGCGGTCTCAAGCCAGCTGGGCTTGGGTTCAAAGTTCACCCTCCGTCTGCCTTGTGCGACAGGTAAAAATATTGAACAACGGGAAAAACCACTCGTCGCCAGACACTATGAACTTGCTGCTCCCGCAGGTCCCATCCGCCAGCATCTTGAAGCGGTCCTCGTGGACCTCGGTGCAACGGTAAAGATACTCGCAGACTCTCAAGATGTACGCGAGGCCTTATCGGGCAAACGCGGCGGCAATCCGGCGGTTTTGATCTGTGACTCGTCCTATGCCTCCGAGTTGCGCAAGTGGGCGAAAGCGAACAAGATATCTCGCGATTCCAGACAGGTCTGGGTTCTGATGCAGGCGGAGCAGCGGCGCGCCCTGCGGGAGTTCCTGGTACAGCCCTTCGCAGGCTATCTGCTAAAACCATTCCGCAAGGGTACCGTGGCGCGGCAACTGACGTCGCGTGATCCCCAGATGATCAGTGGCGCAGTCAGGGACCTTCGCCAATTTGTGAAAAAAAACGACCCTGGCAAAGCTCTCAACGTGATCCTTGCGGAAGATAATCCGGTCAATGCCCTGCTGGCCAGGACCATGCTCGAGAAGTCCGGGCACCGGGTTCACCATGTTACAAATGGCCTGCAAGTTCTTTCCCTGCTGAATGGCCGCAGCAAATTTGATCTGGCCATCATGGATGTGGAAATGCCAGAACTGGATGGCTTGGAAACGACCCGGCGCATCAGGACGTTGGAACAGCAGCAAAGCGCGCTGCGGCATTTGCCAATTCTGGCGCTGACCGCCAATGCACGCCGGGAAAACTATCTGGAATGCATCGACGCTGGCATGGACGGCCATCTTTCCAAGCCATTTGACCGGCAGGACATGGAAGAGGCGATCGCGAAGATCCTGCATCTCCAATCCGCCGCCTGACGCCTGTCACCAAACTTTCACATTATTCCCGCTTATGGCAAACTGCCAGAATGACAATGGAGTCTGCCGTGGATCGCCTTTCACCGGGATATGACAGCTTGGGAAGTCGCAACGGCCTGATGGTTCGCCTGGCAAGGACCGCCGCGGAAATCGCCATGGCGCAGGCGTTGCGCTTCAACGTCTTCTATGAGGAACGTGGGGCAAATCCCGATCCCGCCTCCGCGCGGTCACGGCGGGATGCCGATCGTTTCGACGCTTTCTGCGATCATCTGGTTGTTGTCCGCAAAATACCAGGGAGTGAGCACGGTCTCTACCCCGTTGACGATGGCGAAATGGTTGGCACCTACCGCCTGCTGCGCCAGTCGGTTGCGGAGAAGAATGACGGCTTCTACACACAGGGCGAGTTTGATATCGCGCCCTTGCTTGCGGCAAAGCCCGCACTGACGTTTCTCGAACTTGGAAGGTCCTGCGTCCTCAAACAATACCGGACAAAACCGGTCGTTGAATTGCTTTGGCAGGGTATCTGGAACTATGTGAGGCAGCATGGGATCCATGTGATGCTGGGGTGCGCCAGTTTGGAAGGAATTGACCCTGGCGTTCACGCGCTGACATTGAACTTTCTGGCGCAAAACTGCGCCGCCCCGCCCGAATGGACGGTGCGCGCCTTGCCCGAACGCTATATTGAAATGAAATCAGCTGCTGACCTTGGCGATGGAACCAAGGCAGCCCTGAAAGCCCTGCCGCCGTTGATCAAGGGATATCTGCGGCTGGGCTGCTACATCGGCGAGGGCGCCGTGGTCGACCGGCAATTCAACACGACCGATGTGCTCATTATCCTGCCCGTCTCAAACATCAATCCGCGCTACTTCGCGCATTTTGGCCAGCCGGACGAAGCCTTTACCGGTTGATATCGAACGCGGCGATTGCCGCCAGATTCACAATATCGGTTGCGGTTGCGGACATGGAGGCAATTTGCACAGGCTTGGCGAGCCCGGTCAGCAACGGCCCCACAACGGTGATGCCGCCGAGCTGCTGGAGCATCTTGGTTGAGATTGATGCTGAATGGGCTGCCGGCATCACCAACACGTTTGCCGGTGCCGTCAAACGGCAGAACGGGTAGAGCGCCATGGCATCCCGCGACAGGGCAACGTCGGCCGCCATTTCACCGTCATACTCGAAATCCACATTGCGCTTGTCCAGTACCGCGACAGCATTTCTCACATATTCGGCGCGTTCCCCGCGGGGGTAACCAAAGGTGGAATAGGACAGGAAGGCCACACGCGGTTCGTAGCCAAAACGCCGGGCAACGCCGGCCGCTTCCTGGGCGATATCGGCCAGCTCCTCCGCGGTAGGCAATTCATGGATCGAGGTATCGGCGATGAAAACTGTCCGTCCACGGACAAGCGCCATTGTTACGCCGATGGGGCGATGCCCCGGACGGTTGTCGATGGCGCGGCGCACGTTGTCGAGGGCAACGGAGAAATTGCGGGTGAGGCCGGTCACAAGCCCATCGGCATCATTCAGCGCCACCATGCAAGCGGCAAACACGTTGCGGTCCTGGTTCACAAAGCGCTGGCAGTCGCGGAACAGGAAGCCGTTGCGCTGCAGGCGTTCATACAGGAAATTGGCATAGTCGACGTTTCTGTCGGTTACCCGCGCGTTAAGAATCTTGACATCCTCATGCAGCTCCAAGCCATTCGCCAACAGGGTCTTTTCGATTTCCGCTTCGCGGCCGATGAGAATGGCGGTGCCCAGACCTGCGGTTGCAAAACTGTTGGCGGCGCGGATCATGCGGTCCTCCTCGCCTTCGGCAAACACCACACGCTTGGGCTTTGACTTGACTTGATCGAAGACAGTCTGCAGCGTTCCGGCAATCGGATCAAGCCGCGCCGACAATTGGGCGGCGTACTCATCCATATCGGCAAGATGCTTGCGTGCAACACCTGTTTCCATCGCGGCTTTCGCAACGGCGACAGGAACCCTGGAGATCAGCCGGGGATCAAACGGCACCGGAATAAGATATTGCGGCCCAAAGGACAGGCGCGAGCCGTGATAGGCTGCGGCCACTTCGTCGGGCACATCTTCACGCGCCAAGCTTGCCAGCGCCTGGGCGGCGGCAATCTTCATTTCTTCATTGATGGTGCGGGCCCTGACATCAAGTGCTCCCCGGAATATGTAAGGGAACCCCAAGACGTTATTCACCTGGTTGGGATAGTCCGACCGGCCCGTTGCCATGATGGCATCTGACCTGACCTTGGCCACGTCCTCGGGCAGGATTTCCGGATCTGGATTTGCCATGGCGAAGATGATCGGATTTTTGGCCATGCTCTTGACCATCTCCGGGGTGAGGGCACCGGCAACCGAGAGGCCAAAAAATACATCTGCACCTTCCATGGCATCGGCGAGGCTTCTGGTCTTGGTGACCGAGGCGTGGGCCGACTTCCACTGGTTCATGCCTTCGGTGCGGCCCTGGTAGACCACACCTTTTGAGTCCGCCAGAATGACATTCCCGGCCGGAACACCCATGGATTTTATCAGTTCGATGCAGGCAATGGCCGCAGCGCCTGCACCATTGCAGACAAGCTTGAAATTCTTCATATCGCGCTTGGTGATGTGCAGCGCATTGATGAGGGCCGCCGTGGCAATGATCGCCGTGCCATGCTGGTCATCATGGAAGACGGGAATATCCATGAGTTCGCGCAAGCGCTGTTCGATCATGAAACATTCGGGCGCCTTGATATCCTCCAGATTGATGCCGCCAAAGGAAGGCCCGAGATAACGGACGGCACCGATAAATTCATCGACATCCTTGGTATCAACCTCAAGGTCGATTGAATCGACATCGGCAAAGCGCTTGAAGAGAACCGCCTTGCCTTCCATCACCGGCTTTGAGGCGAGGGCGCCCAGGTCGCCGAGGCCCAGAATGGCGGTCCCGTTGGTGACGACGGCGACAAGATTGCCCTTGGCCGTGTAGTCGTAGGCGGCATCAGGATTTTCGGCAATCGCGCGTACCGGCGCTGCAACGCCCGGACTATAGGCCAGCGACAGGTCGCGTTGGGTGGCCATGGGCTTGGTGGGCGTGATCTCAAGTTTACCGGGTTTTCCCTGGCGGTGAAATTCCAAGGCTTCTTCGTCCGTGACCGACGACCTCCTGCCAGCTTTCCGATCACTAATCATAGACACTTCATTTCAAGAATTCCCCGTTAAATGCCGAGACTAGAGGGAGTGCCACAAATCCTCAAGCCTGTAATTTTCGGGAAATATAGAGGGTGACAGCCTGGCCCCCATATCTGTTATAAAACCGCCATGAACGAGATGGCGAGCATGACTGGAACGGTGGAACGGCCAACGCCGATGATGACGCAGTTCCTTGAGATCAAGGCGGCCCATCCCGGCTTCCTGCTGTTCTACCGCATGGGGGATTTCTACGAACTGTTCTTTGAGGATGCGGAAACGGCATCGCGGGCGCTGGGCATTGCCCTGACCAAACGCGGCAAGCATCTGGGTGCCGATATCCCGATGTGCGGCGTGCCGGTGCACGCGGCCGACCAATACCTGCAGAAGCTAATCCGGCTTGAACACAAGGTGGCCGTCTGCGAGCAGATGGAAGATCCACAGGAGGCAAAGAAGCGGGGAGCCAAATCGGTTGTCCGGCGGAATGTTGTACGCCTTGTCACCCCGGGCACGCTGACCGAAGATACGCTGCTTGAATCACGGACCAGCAACTATGTAGCTGCCCTTGCGGTCACACGGGGAACGCAGGAGATGGCGCTAGCCTGGGCGGACATCTCATCGGGTGAATTCTCCGTTCTGCCCACGGATCCGAAACGGCTGGCAGCGGATCTGGCACGGCTCGAACCGCGCGAGATTGTTTTCAGCGACAGCACCCTTGAGATGATTCTGGAGGCAACCGGCATTGCCCTGAGCCCCCAGCCGGCAACGCGTTTTGACAGCACTCTTGCGGAAAAGCGTCTCAGAGAGCATTTCGGCGTCCTCGCCTTTGACGGCTTCGGAAGCTTTTCACGGGCGGAAATTGCATCTCTGGGCGGACTCCTCGACTACATTCTGCTGACCCAAGTCGGAAAAATTCCCCATCTCCGCATTCCACGCAAGGAGGAAGGGCAATCGGGCCTCCAGATTGACATGGCAACGCGGGCCAACCTTGAACTCACCCGCAAGCTTTCGGGCGAAAGGGATGGAAGCCTGCTTTCAGTCATCGATCTCACCGTGACGGCGGCGGGGGCCCGCCTCCTTGCAAGCCGCCTTGCGCAGCCGCTCAGTGGAGTTGCCGCCATCGAGGCGCGCCTTGATGAAGTCAGCCACTTTGAAGCCATCCCGGAACTCAAGGATAATTTACGGCACAGGCTTGAAGCCATCCCGGACCTGGAACGCGCCCTGGGGCGCCTGACACTGGGGCGTGGCGGCCCGCGCGATCTGGCCGCCGTGCGCGACGGCCTGAAATGTGCCGAAGCAATTGGCGACCTTCTGAATGTCAATGATCCATTGAACCAGCTTCCGGCAAATCTTGCGACGGCGAGACGTGTGCTCAAGATTCTTCCGCATCATTTGGTGCAGCGGCTGGACGAAGGACTTTCCGACGCCCTGCCCCTGCTGGCGCGCGATGGCAATTTTGTGAGGCCGGGCTACAGCCAGGACCTCGACACTGCGCGTACCCTGCGGGACGACACACGGCAGGTCATCGCTGATCTGCAAGCGCGCTATGCCGAGACCACCGGTATCAAAAACCTGAAGATCCGCCACAACAACATGACTGGCTACTTCATCGAAGTGGCCAGCCAGCATGCGGCGATACTCGCTGAGGCAAAATTCGAGAGCCAGTTCATTCACCGCCAAACCATTGCGAACACCACCCGCTTCACGACGCTTGAACTGTCACAACTTGAACAACGTATCGCGTCGGCGGCCGAACAGGCCCTGGCGATTGAGATCGAAGCGTTCAATGGCTTTGTCGAAACCGTTACGCAAGAGAGAGAGAAGATCTCAGATATTGCCGCCACCCTTGCAGCCCTCGATGTTGCCTCATCCCTGTGTGAGCTGGCCCAACGTTACCGCTATGTGCGCCCGGTTGTGGACCATTCCCGGAGCTTCAAGATCGAAGGCGGCCGGCATCCGGTGGTGGAGCGCGTTCTGCAAAAACGCGGGGAGAGCGCGTTCATTGCCAATGACTGTGACCTCTCTGCCCAGAATCACTGGCTGTGGCTGCTCACCGGGCCTAACATGGCCGGTAAATCCACGTTCTTGCGGCAAAATGCGCTCATCACGATCCTCGCCCAGATGGGTTCCTATGTGCCGGCCAGAAGCGCCCATATTGGCATCGTCGACCGGCTGTTCAGCCGCGTAGGCGCTGCCGATGACTTGGCGCGCGGGCGTTCAACCTTTATGGTTGAAATGGTTGAGACTGCAGCCATCCTCAATCAGGCGACGGAACACTCCCTGGTTATCCTGGATGAGATCGGCCGTGGAACTTCGACCTTCGACGGCCTTTCGATTGCCTGGGCCACGGTGGAACATCTCCATGAGACGAACCGCTGCCGCGCCCTGTTTGCCACCCATTACCATGAACTGACAACACTTGCGGGACGCCTTGATGGCCTGCACAACGCCACGGTGCGGGTGCGTGAATGGAAGGGCGAGGTGATTTTCCTGCATGAGGTTGCAAGCGGGGTGGCGGACCGGTCCTACGGCATCCATGTTGCCAAGCTGGCAGGCCTGCCGCACTCTGTAACCGAACGCGCCACGACAATCCTGACGCAACTGGAAAAAAGTGACCAGGCCCTGAAACGCAAGACGCTGGTTGATGACCTGCCGCTGTTTTCCTCTCTGCAGGCATCAAGCAACACTTTTTCTCCAGCCAAGACTGACGAAGTTCGTGAGATGCTGATTTCGGCGAGGCCCGATGAGCTAACCCCCCGGGATGCCCTCGCGTTCCTCTATGCCCTCAAGGCGAAAGTAACCGAGGCGCAATGAAGCCCACATCCATCCAACACCCCGAGCGGCTGATTGACGCCGTGGCATTGCGTGAAAAGCTGAACGGGCTCGTTGGCGCATCCCCGTCTGACTTGACGAAAATACGCCCCGCAACCGTTGATATGCTTAAGGCGGCCCTCGCGTCTGCGAGAGCAGAGGCGGAAAACCGGCTTCGCAGCGACGGCAAGGGTACGCAATGTGCAAAAAATCTCGCCTATGTGCAGGATAAAATCATCTGCGCACTCTACGAGTTCGCCAGGGAAAAAATCAATCCCAAGGCATTCACCAGCGAACTGCAGGACGTGGCCATTATTGCGACCGGCGGCTATGGCCGCGGCACGCTGGCACCTGGTTCCGACATCGACCTGCTTTTCCTGCTGCCCGGCAAACAGGATGCGGCAAGCGGGCGGTTGATCGAGTTCATTCTCTATACGCTCTGGGACATGCGCCTGAAGGTTGGCCATGCCACGCGGAGCACCGAGGAATGCATCCGCCTGGCCAAGACCGATAATACCATTCTTACCTCCATCCTTGAAGCCCGGTTCATTTGCGGAAATGAACGGCTCAGCAAGAGCATGCAATTCCATTTCCGCCGCGACATTGTCCAGGCTGGTGCACGGAAGTTTGTGGCTGACAAGCTGGCGGAGCGCGACATCCGCCTGGCCAAGAGCGGCGAGAGCCGCTATCTCGTCGAGCCCGACCTGAAGGATGGCAAGGGCGGATTGCGCGATCTCCATACGCTTTTCTGGATCGCAAAATTTCTCTACGACACAAATTCGCCGGAAGAGCTGGCCGACAAGGGTGCATTCACTCATGGGGAACTGGCGCGGTTCCAAAAATGCGAAGACTTCCTTTGGGCGGTCCGTTGCCACCTGCATTTCATTGCGGGCCGTGGCGAGGACAGATTAAGTTTTGACCGCCAGTCCGAGCTTGCCAGCCGCTTGGGCTACCAATCCCACGCGGGGCTGAAGAATGTCGAACGCTTCATGAAGCACTATTTTCTGATTACCAAGGATG
>JBAVOA010000594.1:0-4798 GCA_049691635.1 Aestuariivirga sp.
GGGTTACAAGCGACTGGCTGAACTCGGAGCCTCGCCGCTCAAGAGCATCCGCAGTGTGGGCGGCGGGGCGGCCAATGCGGCCTGGACGAAAATCAGGTTGAAGATGCTCGGCGTTGCGGCGAAACCATCGGCCAGCGAACATGCGGCGATGGGCACGGCGCGGCTGGCCTGGCGGGGGATCGGCCATGCAAATTAAGCGTCTCTCGGACATCACCGCGCTATTCGATGGCATGTTGATCGACCAGTTCGGGGTGATCCATGACGGCCAGAAGCTTTATCCCGGCACGGCGGAAGTTCTGGAGAATCTCCACCGCCTGAAAATTCCCGTGGGTGTCATGACCAATTCGGGCAAGCGCAGCCTTGCCAACCGTGACCGGCTGGTGCGCCTGGGCGTACCACGCAGCCATTTCGTCAATGCGATCAGTTCCGGCGAAGTGGCCTACCATATGCTCGACGGCCGGAAAGCTTTTCTTATCGGCAAACGCGGCGAGGATTATGGCTTTGACGGCGTGCCCTTCGTGGATGACGTGGCCAAGGCCGATGTCATTCTCATTCTGGGCACCGATGTGCCCAACACCTCCATGGCGCAGTACAAGGAATTTTTCGCGGGCACGTCGCTTCCGGCGATTTGCTGCAATCCCGACAAGCTGATGCTAACGCCAACGGGCCTGCAGCCCGCCCCCGGCGCCATCGCTGAGCTTTATGAACACATGGGCGGAAGTGTGCAGTGGATCGGCAAGCCTTACAAAGAAATCTATACCCACGCCCTGAAGATCATCGGCAACCCGCACAAGGTTCTCTGCATCGGCGACAGCGCCGAGCATGATGTGGCGGGAGGCAAAGGTGCCGGCCTTGCCACGTTGCTGGTGATGACCGGGGTTTCGGCGGGGCTTGATTCCGCGGCGCTTCATCCGCAGGCGGATTATATTATGGATGCCTTCGTCTGGTAAGGAAGAAGGCCAGCAGAAAAGCCACCAGCAGGAAGAAGCCTGCCAGCCAGAAGCCCAGCCCCGGCAGGTTAAATCCGTGGGCGGGATCGATGGAGCGGGCGAAGACATTGGCGAACATGATGGGGCCGATGATGCCGGCGAAGGCCGTGATGCTCGATGTGGCGCCCTGCAGCTGGCCCTGTTCGGAGGCTGATACCCTTTGAGACATCACCGATTGGCTGGTGGCGTTGAACAGGCCCCAGAAGGCGGCGATGGGAACGCCGAACCAGACAAGCGCGCCCGTCCAGGCGATGCCATACCAGGTCATGCCGAGGCTGGCGCAGGCGAGGCCAATTAACAGGGCGCGGCGTTCACCAATGGCTTTAACGATAGGCCTCACCAGGCCGCCCTGCACCACCATGGACGCCACACCGACTCCCGCCAGCAAAAAGCCCACCTGGTCTGGTCCCCAGCCGTAGCGATAGCCTGCATAGAGCACATAAATTGACGGCAGCGAGGTGTGGGCGAGTTGCGAGAGAAAGGTGACAAGGCCCAGGCCCCATAGTTCATGATGGCTGATCAGCAGCTTCACCGAGCCCAGCGGATTTGCCTTGGCCCATTGGAAGCGGCTACGGTTTTCCGGCTTGAGGGATTCGGGCAAAATGAAAAGACCATAGGCAAAATTGGTGAGACTCATGAAGGCTGCGGCCCAGAAGGGATAGTGCACATTATAGCTGCCAAGAATGCCACCGACGGCTGGGCCCAGAATGAAGCCGATGCCGAAGGCTGCCCCAAGCATGCCAAAATTCTGGGCGCGTTTTTCCGGCGGGCTCACATCGGCGATATAGGCGCCCGCCGTTCCAATACTCGCGGCGGTGATGCCCGAAATGATGCGGCCCACAAACAGCCAGGACAGGGCCGGGGCCATGGCCATCAGGATGTAATCAAGCCCGAGGCCGAGATTGGAGAGCAGCACAATTGGCCTTCTGCCGAAGCGGTCTGACAATGCGCCGATGGTGGGTGAAAAAATAAACTGCATGGTGGCCCAGGCGGTGCCGAAAATGCCCACCATTTCGGCGGCGCGCACGGTATTACCGCCGACAAAGCTTTCAATGAGTTTGGGCAGCACCGGAATGATGATGCCAAGCGCCAGCATGTCGAGCGCTACGGTCACAAAGATGAAGATGAAGGCGGCGGGGCGTGGCTTTACGCCTTCAGCAGCCATTCGTGTTCCTTGGCGTTGTGGAATTTCCAGGTGCGCTTCGGTCCCGCCATGACATTGAGGTAGTAAAGGTCATAGCCATGGCAGGTGGCGCAAGGGTGATAGCCGCGTGGCACCAAGGTCACATCGCCATCTTCCACTGCCATCGCCTCATCCAGTTCGCGGTCATCGGTGTAGACGCGCTGGAAGGCAAAGCCCTGGGACGGATTGAGCCGGTGGTAATAGGTCTCCTCCAAAGCCGATTCGTGGGGCAGGTTGTCCTCATCGTGCTTGTGGGGTGGATATGAGGACGTGTTGCCCCCAGGGGTTATGACTTCCACCACCAGAAGATTTTCCGCCATCTCCCATTCAGGCAGGATGTTGGTGACATGACGAACATTGCTGCCCTTGCCCCTTGTTTCCTGCACGAGGATATCGGGGTTGATCACGCGCGGCGGCAATTTTCCCTTGCCCGGGGCCGAGCACACGGCCAGCACCAGATCATCGGTGGCCTCCACCGACCAGACCATGCCAGGCGGCACATAGACCGACCAGGGCCTGCCCTCAAAAGGCGAGCGCCTGCTGCCCAGGATGCCCATCTCTTCGGCGCCCACACGCACGCTGCCGCGCCCGCTCACAAACACCAGGCAGGTTTCCCTGTCGCCGTCGGTTCCGGTGGCAATCTCGCCGGCTTTGCGCTTCCACAGGTCAAAGCCCACATGGGTCCAGCCCGCCGTCTTCGGCGTCACATGATGGACACGACCACCACCGCTGCGCGGTTTCACCAGAAGTTTTGACATTTACGTAAGGCCACCCTCTTTCAAGAAGCGCTTGAGATTGTCGCATCCCATCTTGGCATATTTGGCGGGCGGGGCTTTTTCCGGATCCTGTTCGGCCTCGACCACCACCCAGCCACTGTAGCCCTTAAGTTCCTTGAAAACCGAAACATAGTCAATGGAGCCGTCGCCCGGCACGGTGTAGACGCCGGCCAGCACGCTATCGAGGAACGACCAGTCATGCTTGTCGGCTTCGGCTTTCACGGCCAGGCGCACATCCTTGCAGTGCACATGGCTGATGCGCTTCTTGTAGGTCTTCGCCAGCCGCACCGGATCATCGCCGCCCCATTTAGCGTGGCCGGTGTCGAGCAGGAGGTTCACGGCCTCGCCGGTGCCTTGCATCAGGCGGTCGATTTCGGCAGGGGTCTGCACCACGGTGCCCATGTGGTGGTGATAGGCCAGCCTGAAGCCGTCGGCCTTCAGCAGTTCGGCAAATTTTGTGAGGCGCGTGTTGAAGGCTTTCCACTGGGCCTCGGTCATCACGGGCCGTGTGGACAGTGGGGCAGTCTTGTTGCCGTGAACCGTGTTGGTGCATTCGGCCACGATGAACACGTTGGTGGCCATGGCCTTCAGCAGCTTGCGGTGCTCGGCGGATTTGGCGAATTCGGTTTCGGCATCGTGCTCGAGCAGGAAGGTGGAATACCAGCCGCCCACCAGCACCAGGCCATGGGCGTCAAGAATGGGCTTGAGCTTGGTTGCGCTACGCGGAAACTTGTTGCCCATCTCCATGCCCTCGAAGCCTGCCGCCTTGGCTTCGTTCAGGCATTGCTCCAGCGGAATCCAGCCACCAATTTCCTGCATGTCATCATTGGACCACCCGATGGGGTTGGCGCCGATCCGTATCGTCATGGATTTTTCTCTCTCTCTCTCTCAATTGCCAATGCGTTGGTTGACTTTTGCCTTGTCATAATTCTTGCGCGCGGCGCGCACCTGGGTCCGGGTCGAGACCTCGGGGATTGTCACATCCCACCAATGGCCGCCCGCATCGGTTGATTTCATCGGGTCCGTATCGATGACGATTAAGGTGGTGCGGGTATTGTTCTTGGCCTTCTTCAGGCCGCGTTCCAGATCGGCCAATGAAGACACCTTTTCGGAAATGGCTCCAAGGCTTTTTGCGTGGGCGGCGAAATCAATGTCGGGCGATACTTCATGGGCAGTGTTGTAGTCAAACAAGTTGTTGAAGCGTTCGCCACCGCTGGCATATTGCAGGCGGTTGATGCAGCCGAAGCCGCGGTTGTCGAGCAGCACTACAATGAGTTTCTGCCCCAGCATCACCGAGGTAGCGAGTTCGGAATTCATCATCAGGTAGGAACCGTCGCCCACCATCACCACAACTTCGCGCGTGGGCTGGGCCATCTTCAGGCCGATGCCGCCGGCAATTTCATAGCCCATGCAGGAGAAGCCGTATTCCATGTGGTAGGAGGATGGCGTGCTGGCCTGCCAGAGCTTGTGCAACTCACCGGGCAGGCCGCCCGCCGCGCAGAGCACGGAGATATCGCGGCCCAGGGCCCGCTGCACGGCGCCGATCACTTGTGAATCGGCCGGGCGCTCGGCATTGCTGGCATCGGTATATTTATTGGCTTCCTTCATCCAGGCGGCAAAGCCTCTCTTGGCAGACTTGGTCCATGCGATGGGGGCGGTCCATTTGCCGAGATTGATGGAGAGCTCTTCCAAGCCGACGCGGGCATCGGCAATAAGCGGCAGGGCCCGGTGCTTGGTGGCATCGAAGACCTGGGTGTTGAGGCCGATGATGGTTTTCTTGCCGTTCTTGAACAAGGCCCAGGAGCCGGTGGTGAAATCCTGAAGCCTGGTGCCGACGGCGAGCACGACTT
>JBAVOA010000595.1:0-3697 GCA_049691635.1 Aestuariivirga sp.
CGAACTTCGGCCGCAAGTCGCTGAACGAGATCAAGGAAGTTCTGGCCCAGATGGGATTGCACCTCGGCATGGAAGTGCCGAACTGGCCGCCTGAGAACATCGAAGATCTCGCCAAGAAATTTGAAACCCACTATTGAGAACATAAGCGCGTCGCTGCGGCGGGGCGGGTTTAAGGAGAACGGTTATGCGTCATGGATTTAAAGGTCGCCGGTTCAACCGCACCGTGCCCCATCGTTTGTCGATGTTCGCCAACATGTCAGCGGCGCTGATCAAGCATGAGCAGATCGTGACCACCTTGCCGAAGGCCAAGGACCTGCGTCCGGTGATCGAGAAGCTGATCACGCTGGCCAAGAAGGGCGGACTGCATGCACGGCGCCAGGCCATGAGCCAGGTGCGTGATGAAACCCAGGTGAAGAAGCTGTTTGATATTCTTGCGGCACGCTTCAAAGACCGCAAGGGCGGCTATGCCCGCATTATGAAGGCAGGCTTCCGCTTTGGCGACAATGCGCCGATGGCCGTCATCGAGTTTGTGGATCGCGATCCTTCAGAAAAGGGCAAGGATTCCGGCCCGTCGATGAAATCCGGCGAAGAAACCAAGGAAGCCGTCGCGGCCTAATCCAGCCGACAACAATTGAATTCCAAAGGGCAGGAGAAATCCTACCCTTTTTTATTTGATCCGGCGCTGGTCGAGCATGACGCTGGTCAGGCCGCTGGTAAGAATGAGAAGCATGCCAGTAACTGCAAGTGTGTTTGGGATATCACCGAAGACAATGACGCCCGAGATTAGGGCCCAAAGGGTGAAAGTGTAATAGAAGGGCGCGATGGCCGCCGCCTTTGCAAAGCGGAAAGCTAAAAACACGAAGGTGTGGCCGCCGATGAGAAACAGCCCTGCGGCGAGCATCATCAGAATGTTGGACTTTCCGGGCGGAACCCAGGTTTCAAATACGGCAGTGGCAATTCCCGCTACGGCCATGACGGCAATGATGGTTGCGAGAGCCACGACAATTCCGGGGATATCCCGGGGTACTTTCCGTCCCGCAATATCGCGGGATGCCGAGCCGATTGCGGTGAGGAAACCAAAGGCCGCATAGGGCGAGGCAGTGGAGCTGCCGGGCTGGGCAATGAGCAGTGCGCCGGTTATGGCAAGGGCAATCAGCACCATGCGCAGGCCGCCAATTCTCTCGCCCCAGATCAGCGCGGCGCCAACCACGACGAGCAGTGGGGCGATCTGGAAGATGGCCGTGATATCGCCAATGGGCATGTGCTTGAGGGCCAGAATGAAACTCACAATGGCGATGATCTCGCAGGCGGCGCGCAGCAGTACCCAGGGGTGGAGAACGCGGTGGATGTCGCGGCCATGGCCCAACAGGAAAACCAGTGGCACGCACCAAAGGGTAGCGGCAAGCCCCCGCATGAAGAGCACCTGCAGGGGCGGGGTATCAGCGAGGACAAGCTTCATGAAGCTGTCGTTGGCCACGAAGGTGCCGCTTGCGAGGACCATGCAGCCTATGCCGCGCATGTTGGATGAAAGGTGCATGTTGGGTGCTTAGGGCAGCTTTATGGTTGCGGCAAGTTTACGGGCTGCATGGCTGAGATGTCCCCATTATGCAGGGGAACGCGAGCGGGAGACCGGAAAAATTTTCACTCGGGTTTTTGAGCTACATAGAGAAATCTCGACAATCTGCCACTGGCTGCGAGCACTGCCGATGTCTGGAGAAAGAGCTGGCGTTTGGCAAACCACTCGGCACCCTCTTCGTATTGCAAGGCTTGTGATCTTGCCTTACGTGCAGCGTAAAGCTTGAAAGCGATATCGGCTATGGCCTGGGTCGTATCGGCACATTTTTGCAAATTGAAACCTACGGACATAATAGCCTTTTCGTTGATACCTGGAGGCACAAACGAAAATTCTCCTTGCGAGGCGCGGATATCAAGCTCGTGCTTTGACACAGCACCGCTGAGCACGGCCGCGTCAGTCATTAGCAGTCTGCCGCCTGGCCGCAGGAGCCGGAACCAGTCCTTTAATGCCCCATAGCGATCCCTGAGATGGAGGATTGCATCTATGCAAGTTACGAGGTCGAATGTGGCCTCATGGAATGGCAATCGCTGGCTGCAATCAGCGACAAGGAAATTGGCTGCTTCGCTTAGACCAAGCGCTTCGGCAAGACTATCGGCTTGTGCTATTCCGGCGGCTTCAATGTCTACTCCGGTAAGCCTGCATCCGGTGCGCGCGGCAAGAGCGAGTGACGGACCGCCTGAGCCGCATGCGACGTCAAGGAAATGGGTGTTGGGCCTTTGGCTGATGAGGGTAATGATTTCATTCTGCTCGACGAGCGTTCGCCAACCCTGCTGACCGAGGTCCTCGCCGTAGGCTTCGCGCCTAACCTCGGCGGCGAGTTTGCTTCCAAACCTGGCGTATTGCGCGTCGTAGAATTCGTAGCGATCGCTTTTCCGGTCTGGCATGTAAGTTCTTCGGCTCTTACAATGCAAATGCCTGATCAACCGCCACAATGGCGTTGCCGCCATAGCCGTTGAAATTGGTCATCGTGGCAAGACCGTAGGCACCGAGCGAGCCGAATTCGATGTAGTCATCCTCGCGCAATTCAGCGAGGATATCCAGCCGGTGGGGGAGAACGTCGAGAGGGTCGCAAGTGGGGCCGAAGACCTTGAAGGATTTCGCCGGTCCTTCGATGACCTTGCCATCGCGGATGACGCGAAAGGGCGGTTTCAGGTCCGGCACCTGCATGTATTCCATGAGCCCGCCATAGACGCCGTCATTGATGAAGATGTCATCGCCATCGGTGCAGACGAGCTTGACCCGGGTGAGCAGGGACATGCAGTTTGCCACCAGCCCGCGGCCCGGTTCACATTCCAGCGCCGGCCGCTTGTCTCCATCGAACGCCTTGATCACCGCTTCTTCGATCATCGTAAAGAAGATCTGGGGTTCCGGCGCCGTGCTGAGCACGTAGTTGGCGGGAAAGCCGCCGCCGACATTCAGCTTTGGGATGACAACCCCCGCCGTCTCGGCGATGCGCGCGGCGGCCTGGATGTGGCGCACGTAGGTTTGCGGTTCCCGGGCCTGGGAGCCGGGATGAAAGGTGAGGAGAGGCGTGTAGCCCAAGGCCACAACCTGTTTCAGCAATTCCACGCAGATATAGTCGGGGGCGCCAAACTTAGTGGAAAAATCATGGGCGGAAGAGGCGCGTTCGCGGGGCAGCACGAAGCGGACGGCGATCTCGATACCCTTTTCGGAACCGATGATATCCGAAATCTTGGCCAGTTCCTCGCGGCAATCCACGACATAGCGCCGGCAGTTGTAGAGCTTATACGCGTCAGCAATTTCCCGGCGCGACTTCACCGGATTGTGGTAGTGGAAGCGGGCCTTGGGCACGATCTTGCTGACCATGGCCATTTCATGCACCGAGGCCACATCCCAAGCCCTGATGCCAGTTTCAGCCAGGACGCCGATCACTTCCTGGCTAGAGTTTGCCTTGACCGCGAAGGTGACTTCGCCAGGAAAGCCCTTCAGAAAGACCTCTGCTCGCTCGCGCAGCTGTGGGGCACTGAAGCAGAACAGGGGTGCATCTGGCTGCAAGGCGAGGGAAGCCGCGGCGGCGGATCCAAAGGTCATGTTCGAAGCGGTGTTAAGCATGTTGGGGCGCTTTGCAAATGAAGTGTATTTTGACGATTCGTATTGTAC
>JBAVOA010000596.1:0-2882 GCA_049691635.1 Aestuariivirga sp.
GGGTTAAGTAGTGGATTTAGCAGGTATCCATGCAATCTTGGTAGGCAGCAGGCCATCTTACTTCTTCTTCCAATTGAAATAAGCCGCTTCACTGATGCCTGCCTTTCGACAGATCTCCGCAACCGGACGGCCATCGGTCCCTTGCTTCAAAATGAACGCCTCCCGGGCGTCTGTGAACTTTGATGCTTTCATCGTCTTCCACTCCTCCCAGCCAGGGAAGTTACAACGTAAAACTCTAACCCAAAACTGTCCAATTATGGGGACAGACCACTTTCGAAGCCACAGGGGAAAGCATTAGGGCGCAATTGAGTCCTTGGTTTCATTGAGTTTAACGAGCTCCCGCAGAAGGCTGCCCAGGGTTTCCTTGGTCGATTCCACCTGGGGCAGGGGGCGGCAGACGTCACGGGCAGCAAGCCCGATGCGTGAGGTGAGAATCCCATTCACTGCGCCTTCGCCGAAGCGGGCGGAGAGCCTTCCCAGTAGTCCCTTGCCGACGACATGCTGGATGAGATTGTCAGAGAGCGCCAAGCCGCCCGTCACCGCAAGGTGGGCCACTACCATGCGAGCGAGTTGGAGTGTCGAGAGCGTAGAGGGTCTGCCGCCGTAGAGTTCGGCCAACTCGCGCAGCATGCGCAGATTCTGGGCCGCCACAAAAACAATGTCGAGGGCTGCCGCCGGGGTCACTGTGGTGAGCAGCGTCACACGCCTTGCGCGGCGGGCAATGATGCGGTGGGATTCTTCATCAAGTGGGCTGACGACTAGGCGGTCCAGCAGCCGGATGCGATCGCGCGGGTCCATGATGTCATCGCGGTGGTCGCGGAAAGCCTTCATGCCCCAGGCCGTGTCGGAACGGCTGCCATAAATGCTTTCAATGGCATTGATGGTGCCGGTTGCGGCCGCTGCTTCGTCAAGGTTGATGGCATGGGCCGACATTTCCTGGATATGTTCAATACGGCGTAGACGTGAGAGCCCCCAGATCTCCCGGACAATAATGGCAAGGGCGGCCAGGCCTGCGAGGCCCGCAACGCCAAGTGCCAGCCAGCCGAGCATCGGCGAGCGGGCAAAGAAATCCTCGACGAGTGTGGTAATGGCAAGGCCTGCCCACAGGCTCAGGAGCGCGCCCAGCGCGGAGACGAGAACAAATCCCCAGCGGAAATTTCGCGACGCGCGCCGGGGAACGAAGGGCAAGACCACAAGTTCGCCAACGGGTTCCGGCGTCTCGAATTCAATTTTCGATTTCTTCCCGTCATCCAGGACAAAGGCTGTGGGCTTGCGATGGCTTCCGGTCAAGCGAAACGATCTCCCAAGAGAAATTCCAGGCTGCGGTCGAGGCGAATGTGTGGGAAGGCCCCATTTTTCAGGGGCGGCGGCCGGAAGCGCACAAATTTCAGTTTGCCCTGCAAGGTGCCGTCAAGGGCATCGAGCGAATTGGCGGGCAAGTCCCCCGGGAAAATTGCGACTTCGCTTTCACCGTCAAAGGTGGTGCCGTCGATTTTTTCACCGCGCTGGGGAACGCCCGCAATGCAGGGAAGCTCCTCGTTCTTCTGCTTCACTTTTGCTTCGCGTGTGGCGCGGATGGCGGCAAGGGCCGCCACATCAATCGTGGCGCCGGAGAATTCGGCCTTGGCGCTGGCATCGGCGATGATCAGGCGGAGAATGTTTTCGAGGCGATCATGGCTTGTCTGGTGCAGGAGATCTGCCTTGGTGGCGGCAAACAGGATACGGTCGATCCGGCGGCCGATGACGGCGGAGAGAATTGAATTCGCACCGGCGCGGAAACAGGCGAGAACTTCAGTCAAGGCGCTCTTCAGGTCCTGCACGGCGGCAGGTCCGGCGTTGAGGGCGGAGAGCGTGTCCACCAGAACGATTTGCCTGTCCAATCTGGCAAAATGGCTGAAGAAGAACGGCCGCACGATCTTGGTGACATAGGAATTGTAGCGCCGCTCCATAAGGTCACCCAGGGATCCCTTTGAGAAGTCTTCGCCCGCCATTGCACCGACGGGAGCGAAGGTGAGGAGAGGAGAACCGGCAAAATCGCCGGGCATGAGGAAACGGCCGGGCAGCAGGCTGGAGAGTGCGACTTCATCATCACGGCATTTCGCCAGATAGGCGGTGAAGAGTTCTGCCGCCTTCACGGCGTCCATTTCTCTGGTGGTGCCCTGTGCATCGAGGGTTGCGAGATGGGCGTGCCAGGCTTTGGCTAAACTTGCACGGGGCTCAACATGGCTGGCAGCTATGGTGGCGTCCGACCATTGCCGGTAGGTCATCTTCATCAGCGGCAGGTCGAGCAGCCATTCGCCGGGATAGTCCACAATATCAAGGTGAAGTTTTCCGCTGCCGAAATTCCTGGCAATGAGGCCGCGCGGCTCATATTCCAGGGTCAGGCGAAGCTGGCTAATGCGCCTCGTGCCTTCCGGCCAGGAACGGTCATCGGCGGTGAGGCGTGCCAGATGATCTTCATAGGCAAAGCGAGGCAGGTCATCGTCGGGTTGAGGTTCGAGGTAGGCACGGGTGATACGCCCTTGTGCGTAGGCCTCGAATACGGGCAGGCGGGTGCCTTTGGTAATGGCATGGACCAAGGCGGTGATGAACACGGTTTTGCCGGAACGCGAAAACCCTGTTACTCCTAGACGCAGGGTAGGATTCACCAGGCCCATGGCGAGGTCCATGAAACCGCCTGCGGCAATCCTGCCGGCATCTATGGCGTTCTGGAATTTCAATCGCTTATTACCCTCCGGACCGCCCATAATTGGTGCTGGAGCTTGAAAATGACAAGAAAAACTTAAATTTTTCCAATATCGTCAAGCGCATAAGGGGTGGTCTGGTAGACTTCGTTGATCCAGTTGCCAAACAGCAGATGGGCATGGCTGCGCCAGCGGTTT
>JBAVOA010000597.1:0-2893 GCA_049691635.1 Aestuariivirga sp.
CATCCTGTCCGTGGGTATTCTGGTCGACGGTGCCATCGTTCTGTCCGAATACGCCGATCGCAAGATGGCCGAAGGCCTGGTGCCTAAGGAAGCCTATATTGCCGCCGCCAAACGCATGTTCTGGCCCATTGTGTCCTCCATGGCCACCACCATTGCGGCCTTCGTGCCGCTGCTGTTCGCGCCCGGTATTGCAGGCAAGTTCATGAGCTATCTGCCGGTCACCGTGATCATCGTGCTCTCCGCCTCATTGCTGACAGCCATGGTCTTCGTGCCAGCGGTGGGCTTCTTCATCGGCAGGACCGACAAGGAAACCATGGAGCAGTTCGGCCATTTCGCCGATGACGAGCATGCGGACTTCCGCAAGATGAAAGGCCTTATAGGCCTCTACTTGCGCTTTATCGAGCGCATCATCCGCCATCCCATCATCGTTGGCGTGGCCGTATTGACACTGATGGGCAGCATTGTGGCGACCTATGCCACCCATCCCACCGGCGTGGAATTCTTTGTCGATACCGAGCCGGAACAGGTGAACGTCTATGTCCGCGCCCGTGGCAACCTGGGCGTTGCCCAGCAATTGGCACTCACCCGCGAAGTGGAAGCCCGCGTCGTCAAGGTGGATGGTATCAAGACCTTTGCCACGACCGCCGGCAAGGCCGATGGCGGAGCCTTAGGCAACCAGGACGTTCCAGCCGACGTGATCGGCACCATCCAGCTTGAACTCAATCCCGTGGGCCACCGCAAGCCCTGGAAGGAGCTGAACAAGGATCTCGATGCCGCCGTGGCCGGTATGCCCGGCATGTATGTGGAGGTGCGCCCGCTGGAAGGCGGCCCTGAGTCCGGCAAGGACATTCGTCTGCAGATCACCTCCACGGACCGTGAGGCGGCATTTGCTGCTGCCCGCAAGATTGAAGACCACATCGTGAACGGCATGAAGGGAATCGTGGATGTCGACGATGACCTGCCTTTGCCTGGCTATGACTGGACCCTTACCGTGGATCGCGAGAAAGCCGGCCGTTTCGGCGCTGATATTGCGTCGGCTGGTACACTCGTACAGCTTGCAACGACAGGCGCGAAAGTGGGCTCCTACCGCCCCGACGACAGCAAGGACGAAATCGATATCCGCGTCCGCTTGCCGGAAAACCAGCGCTCGATCACAGCGATCCGCGACCTCAAGCTCACCACCAGCGCCGGCCTTGTTCCCATGTCGAACTTCCTGAAGTCGGATGTGGAGCCGCTGGTCAACGTGCTTTACCGTCTCGACGGCGTTCCTTCCATATTCGTGAAGGGCAATGTCGCTGCGGGCTTTTTCGCCGGCGACAAGATCAAGGAATTGGATAAGTGGATTGGCCAGCAGAATTGGCCCGAGGAAGTGAAGTTCAAGTTCCGCGGCAATGACGAGGACCAGGCCAAATTCGGCAATTTCCTGGTCAAGGCGATGATTGCCTCGGTGTTCATGATCTTCATGATCCTGATCGTACAGTACAACAGCTTCTATCATGTGATGATCACGCTTTCGACGGTGATCATGTCAACCGTCGGCGTGCTTCTGGGCATGCTGGTCACCGGCCAGTATTTCTCCATGATCATGACCGGCACGGGCGTGATCGCCCTCATCGGCGTGGTCGTGAGCCACTCCATTGTGCTCATCGATACGTTCCACAGGCTCCGTGACGCGGGCCAGGATGGCATTGAGGCGGCCATACGCACCTGTGCCCAGCGCATGCGGCCGGTGTTGCTGACCTCGATCACCGCCATGCTCGGCTTGCTGCCCCTGGCGTTTGAACTTAACGTGAATTTCTTCACGCGTCATATTGCCATTGGCAGCGTGACCAGCGCTTGGTGGGTTCACCTTTCTACCGCCATGGTGTTCGGCCTGTTGCTGGCAACCATATTGACGCTGATCCTCACCCCTGTGCTTCTGGCGGCACCCTACGTTTTCCGCGAAGCGCGTACCGCAAGGCGCGAGCGCAAGATGATCGCGAAGATGGTGAAAGCCGCAGAAGCCGAAGCAGAAAAATCCGTCAACGACAATGTGGCGCTGAAACAGGCGGCGGAGTAGGGGCCAACCTTACAATCTCATCATGGAAAGGCTTGACCCTCCCATGATGGGAACGTGAAGTAAGGTTATGCAAGACTGTCAAACGCCGTCGTCAGTCTCGTCAATGCCTTTTCAATGTCCGCTTCACCGGCCGCGAAGGAAAGCCGAATCGATGTCGCCGCGCCAAAGGCCGTGCCCGGCACCGTGGCAACTCCGTGGCTTTCCAGCAGCCAGTCGCACAGCGCTTCCGGCGTATCCATCACATGATTTCCCGCTTTCTTTCCCAGCGCCGCAGATACATCGGGAAGCGCATAGAAAGTGGCTGGGATGGGAGCAATCCCCACGCCCTTCATCTGCCGCAACGCCGCAACCACCATGTCGCGCCGGGCCTTGTAGCGCAGCCGCATGGCCTCCACCGCATCGCGCGGGCCTTCCAGTGCTTCGATTGCCGCGCGCTGGACAAACTGGTTGGGCCCCGTGGTGATCGTGCTCTGAATGCGGGTCATCGCCTTGCTGATCGGTTCAACGGCGGCCGTATAGCCCAACCGCCAGCCCGTCATGGCGAAACTCTTGGAGAAGCCATTCACCGTGATGGTTCGTTCGTGCATTCCGGGAAGGGTGCCGATGGAGATCATCGCCCCTTCAAAGATGATGTATTCGTAGATCTCGTCGGAAAGCACCATCATCTGCGGATGATTGCGCACAATGACGGCAATCTCCTCAAGCTCGGCAGGCGACCAGACTGCGCCGCTCGGATTGCAAGGCGAATTGAGGATGAGCAGCTTGGTACGGGGTGTCACCGCTTCGGCGATGCGCGAGGCCGGCACCTTGTAGCCTTCGTTGATGTCCGAATGC
>JBAVOA010000598.1:0-11798 GCA_049691635.1 Aestuariivirga sp.
CCTGCGGCCAAGGCGCCGAAAAAGCTCATGACGCCGGTGATCAAGAAGAAGATCCAGGAACTTGACGCCAAGATGCTGAAGATCAAGGACAAGATAATTGTGCTTGAGCAGGCCTTGGCCGATCATACGATCTATATGCAGGAACCCAAAAAGGCGGCGGATTTTGCCCGGCTCAAGAGCAAGTTCGAATCCGAACTGGAGCGTGAGGAAACCTATTGGCTTGAACTGCACGAAGGCACCCTGAATGCTTGACCTCACCAAAAGCTGGTTTGGTTATCTCTCGCTGGCGATCTTTGTGCTCGCCTACATCTTGGTGATTTTCGAAGAAACCACCAAGATGCGGAAATCGAAGCCGGTGCTGATGGCGGCGGGATTGATCTGGGCCCTTATCGGAATGGCCTATACGGCAGCCGGGATGGGCGACAAGGCGGAGGAAGCGGCCCAGCATGTGATCATGGAATATGGCGAGCTGTTCCTGTTCCTGCTGGTGGCCATCACCTATGTGAACACCATGGAGGAGCGGCGGGTGTTCGATGTGCTGCGGGTGAAGCTTACGGGTCGCCAACTTTCTTACCGCAGCCTGTTCTGGCTTACCGGCATCGTGGCATTTTTCCTGTCAAGCGTTCTGGACAATCTCACCACGGCACTGATCATGGGTGCCGTGGTTCTGGCCATCGGGGCCAGGTCGCCGCGCTTTGTCACCGTCTCGTGCATCAGCATTGTAATCGCAGCCAACGCCGGCGGCGCCTTCTCGCCCTTCGGCGACATCACCACCCTGATGGTCTGGCAAAAGGCCAAGCTGACGTTCTTTGAATTCTTCGACCTGTTCATGCCATCGCTGATCAACTGGCTGGTGCCTGCCCTCATCATGCAGTTTGGCATTCCCAAAACAACACCGGAGTCCGCCGCCGAAAACATTCACGCCAAGCCCGGGGCCAATGGTGTCATTGTCCTCTTCGCGCTCACCATTGCCACGGCGGTTGCCTTCCGCAACTTCCTGCATCTGCCGCCCGCCATGGGCATGATGCTGGGGCTGGGTTATCTGCAGGTCTGGTCCTATTTCCTGCAGCGCAAGGGTGCGCGCCTTGCCGATGACGACATGGTGCTGGACTCATTCAAGCAAATCGAGCGCGTCGAATGGGATACGCTGCTGTTTTTCTTCGGCATCATCTTTGCCGTGGGCGGGCTTGGCGTGCTGGGCTATCTCGCCATGGCCAGTCAATTTCTCTATGTGGATCTTGGGGCCACGACGGCAAACGTCGCCATTGGCGTGCTGTCAGCAGTCGTTGACAATATCCCGCTGATGTTTGCCGTTCTCACTATGGACCCTGCTATGAGCGATGGCCAATGGCTGCTCGTAACCTTGACAGCAGGTGTGGGCGGCAGCCTGCTGTCCATTGGTTCGGCGGCGGGTGTTGCTCTCATGGGGCAAGCGCGAGGGCACTACACCTTCTTCAGCCACCTGAAGTGGAGCTGGGCCATTGCGCTTGGCTATGCAGCAAGTATCATTGCGCACATGACCATCAATTCGGCGCTGTTCTGAGATGGGCGACCAATCCGCCCTGATGCGGTTCATCCACCACGAAGCAACGGCGGGACTTTTTCTGGTGCTGGCAGCGGCGGTGGCCCTCGTGGTCAGCAATATCGGTTACGCTGAAACATATCACCATTTTCTTGAGCTGCCCGTGTCAGTTCACATCGGCAGCATCGGCCTCGACAAGCACCTCATTCACTGGATCAATGACGGTCTGATGGCCATTTTCTTCTTTCTGGTCGGACTCGAAATCAAGCGTGAGGTTCTGGATGGCAACCTGTCCTCGCGCGAGCAGATCATTCTGCCGGCCGTGGCAGCCCTTGGCGGCATGGCGGTCCCTGCCCTGATCTATGTTTTCTTCAACTGGAGCCAAAGTGAAACCATCGGCGGCTGGGCCATTCCGGCGGCGACCGACATTGCCTTTGCCTTGGGGGCGCTGGCGCTCATCGGTTCGCGGGTTCCCGCATCGCTCAAGATATTCCTGCTCACGCTGGCAACGCTTGATGATCTCGGCGCCATCATCATTATTGCCATGTTCTACACGTCCGATCTTTCACTCACGGGGCTGGCCATGGCGGGCGTGGCCCTCATTGGTTTGATCGCCCTCAACCGCATGAAAGTGGACCGGACGGCGCCTTACATTTTCCTTGGCCTTGCCATGTGGGTGTTCGTTCTGCAATCAGGCGTGCATGCCACGCTGGCAGGCGTTGCCGTGGCACTCACCGTTCCGTTGAAACGCAACGACGGTTCCGATTTCATCCATGCCCTCGAAGAGGCACTTCACCCTTATGTGAAGTTCCTCATTCTGCCGTTCTTTGCCTTCGCCAATGCGGGCATTTCGCTGGAAGGATTTTCGCTGGCAACGCTGTCTTCTCCCCTGCCTCTCGGCATAGCGGCGGGCCTTGTCCTTGGCAAACCGCTTGGCATCCTGCTGGCGGCCGTATGCTGTGTCTCTCTCGGTTTGGCAAAACTGCCGGAGCGGGCCACGTGGCTCCACATGGCTGGTGTAGGCTGCCTCGCGGGAATCGGTTTCACCATGAGCCTTTTCATTGGAACCCTTGCTTTCACGACACCGGAGCAAATTGATGCGGTGCGCGTAGGGGTGATCGCCGGATCGCTGCTGTCCACCGCGTTGGGCCTGGCAATATTGTTTCCAGGATCCGGCAGATCCTCGCTCAAATAGGAAAAGCTACGCGACCACAGGCGCTGGCTTAAACGAATTCCTGACATTATGCTCTCAATTGTGGTGATTTAAGATAGGCCGTTTCCCAGCGAGAAAACAGACATGACGAAAAGTCAACAAAAGACCATTGGCCTGGTTCTGGTCGATAAATTTGCCGATTGGGAATTTGGTCTCCTGGCAGCCGGGGCAGCAGAGAATTTGGGCGCGAAGGTGGTGTTTCTTTCGCCCATGGGCCGGCCTGTTATCTCCATTGGCAATCTGGAAGCAAGGCCGTCGCGGGGAATCACCCCCGGGGAGAACACCGACCTCGACGCGGTTGCACTCATAGGCTCTGACACCTGGTCGGGAGACAAGGCTCCCGACGTTGCGCCTCTCCTGGCGGCGGTCCGGAAGCGCGGCGGCGTCATTGGCGGAATCTGTGCAGGAACACTTCCATTGGCAAAGGGCGGCTTTGTCGGAGGTCTGAAGCACACGAGCAATGGCAAGGATTGGATCCGGGCAAATGCAGGGGAATATTCCGGAGCGGCGATGTACCAGGCGGTTCCGCACGCAGTTAGTGACAGTCAGGTCATTACCGCGCCGGGTACTGCTCCAATTTCATTTGCTTCAGAATTTCTTGCCAGTGTTTTTCCAGAAAAGCGGGCGGCCATTGATGGCGTAAAGCAGGAGTTTGCCGCGGAGCATTCAAAGTAGACCGGGAGTAGCAGTTTATCTGATATTTTTCTCTTCTGGCTTGGACTTGTTCTGCCAGCGATGATTTTCGTCCTGTTGCCAATAGGATATATCATGGCCGTCCGCTTTCAGGCGTTTCCACTCGGTGCGGGCTGTCGCTACGGCTTCTTCATCGCGCCCATCAAACAAAACAACAGCGCGGTCGAGCGCGGCTACTTCTCCGATGCTGGCACCTTCAATGAAAAAACGTACCTTGGCATTGTTGGGATTATCTGTTTCTGCCGTCAACCAGATCGGCTGCCTCTCGGCTTTGCCGTCGGCCCTGGTGCCATGGGCCAGAAACGGATCCATCTCGTTTGTCCAGAGGAGTTCCGAGACCTCTTCGACGCGCTGTTCGCTGCGCACCTGAACCACGCAGCGCCAGCCACGTTCCAGCGCGGTGGACAGCTGCCGGGGCAGGACCTGCTCCCACGGCCTGTGTTCGAGGTGATAAAACATGATTTCGGCCATGACCCGTTTCAGCCCAAGAAGCGCCTGATATCAAGATGAAAAATTTTGTTTACGCAGGAATCTGCGCTAGCATTGCCCTGATTCTGTGGGGGAATTGGCAATGAGAATACCTTTTGGATTGGCCATCGTCGGCCTGTTTTTGGTGACGACTGCAGTGAACGGGGCAAACCTATGCAATTGCTGCGCAACAGGTGTGGCCGCCAATTGCGGTGCGGTTTGTGGATCAGCCAAGCCAGCTCCGGCACAATGCGTGGCGATGCTTGACCACGCCGGGCAACCGACAATCGCCCCGGGGGAAAATCCCCTCTACGGCCTTTCGCTGCAAAATATGCCGCTTGATAACGTCACGCAGCCACAGATGGAAGACTTCCGGAAGCTGCTGGAAAATTCGCGGCGCGGGTTGGAGAAGGACCGCAAGGCCACCATCCGGGATTTCAGGAAACACAAAATCGACGATGCCGCGGTCAAGGCAGGTACAAAGCGCTATGAGGATGCGATCGTAAACTACTATTTGGGTCTACGAGCCTATCGGGACCGCCTTGCGGCGGCCCCGAAAACATGAAGCTTTAAGCAAATCAAGCTAAGGCGGGGTAATCAATGTAACCTTTGGCGCCGCCACCGAACAGTGTGGCGAAGTCGGGAGAATTGAATTCTGCGCCGTCGCGGAACCGGGTGACGAAATCGGGATTGGCCAAGGCCCATTTGCCGATTGGCACGACATCCGCGATGCCCTTCTCGACGTCTGTGCTCAAATCTTCACGGCTGCGCTTGGTGCGCAGGAGAAGAAGCGAACTGGACCAGCTCTTGCGAATGTCCTTGGCCAGCGCTTCATCGCCATCATGGATGAAGTGCAAGTAAGCCAGCTTCAGTTTGTCGAGTTCGGCCACGAGATAGCGATAGAGTTTCGGGCCTTCTTCGCCTTCAATCAAGCCACCAAGCGGCATCCCTGGTGAAATGCGGAAACCGGTCCGCTCCGGACCAATCTCATCGGCAATGGCGGTTGCTACCTCGATGGCGAAGCGCGCCCGGTTCTCGATTGAACCACCGTATTCGTCGGTGCGCAAGTTGGCGTTGGGGGCGAGAAACTGCTGGATCAGGTAACCGTTCGCGCCGTGGATCTCGACACCATCGGCACCGGCTTCAATGGCACGCCTCGCCGCATGGCGGAAATCCTGCACCGTCGCCTTGATCTCTTCGGTCGTCAGGGCGCGCGGCACCGGGGCATCCTGCATGCCTTTTGCCGTGAACATTTGCTGACCGGGAGCCACCGCCGAGGGGGCAACCGGCTGACGGTGATGGGGGGTGTTGTCCGGGTGCGACATGCGGCCCACATGCATCAGCTGAATGAAGATTCTTCCACCTGCTTTGTGGACGGCGGAGGTGATCTTTTTCCAGCCCGCGACGTGGGCGTCAGTGTAAATTCCAGGGGTTGTTGTATAGCCCTGTCCGTCATCCGAAGGTTGTGTTCCTTCAGTGATCAGAAGGCCAAGCGAGGCTCTCTGGGCATAGTATTCAGCGGCAAGATCGCCCGGTGTGCCGTCGGGCTTGGCCCGGCTTCTGGTCATTGGAGCCATGGCAAAACGATGTGGTAGTGTAATATTTCCGATTTTAATGGGGTCCCAAAGACTATTCATGACAGGTTCCTTTGCTTGCAGGTTGAAAGTTCCAGAGCCAGTTGCTATTTGTGCTCTGGTATATTATTGTTACTCACACTACTTGGGTAACTCGAAACTGTAATACAAGAGAGCACATTTATGAAACCAGGTACCCCAAATGATAGCGGCGACTGCCGGGCGGTGGCCGACGTGCTGGCCCGCATCGGCGACAAGTGGACGGTTTACATCGTGGGATTGCTGTCAAACGGCCCCATGCGCTTCAATGAAATCCGGCGCGCGGTGACTGCCATCTCCCAGCGCATGCTGTCGCTCACCCTGCGGGGGCTGGAGCGCGACGGCCTGGTCACGCGCACCGTATTTCCCACCATTCCGCCGCGCGTTGACTACGAATTGACGGAAGTCGGGCTGACACTGATCGCCCCGCTGAAACAGGTGGGGTCATGGGCCATCGCCAATCGCGACTATGTGGAAGATGCAAGGGCGAAATTTGATGTCGTGAATGCCGGCAGCAAGACAGCCGAGGCTTTGGGCAGGCGGCGTACCAATGCGCTCCCCAAAAATCCGGGCTTTGCCGCAGGCAGCGCTCCACCATTGACGGAGTGAGACAAGTCAAATTCCCAGCTTCTCATCGTGGCCGCGCTTGACGCGGTCATGATGGAAAGTAGAAAGACATTATTTGAGAACGATCAGTTAAGATTCCTAACGGACATCTTCAAAATCATGTGACCACAACAACCTCCCGCCCGGTGGCAAGTTCAAGACACTTCGGCCAAGGCCCTTGTGCTTCGATTGGATGAGATAGATGTATTGGTCTGAAGAAATTAACCGATTGCTCAAACCTTTCACCAGGCCTGCAGACTCTACTACACCAAACTGGTGCATGACTTGGGCTGCGCATAGGCGGCCGGATCCGACGAAGTGCCATCAGAGCCAGTCGACGCGGCGATTATTTTTCCTCCGGTCGGGATCTGGTTCCGGTCGTTCTCAAGGCGGGGCGCAGATGTGGAATTTTCGTCCGCGGCGGCATTCACATTTTTAGGATACAGGCTTTTGAGTACGAATTGCCTTGGGGCGAGCGTCAAATTTGCTCCACTGCAAATTGGACCCGCAATGATGCAGTTGAGTTTCTAAACAAAATTCTCGTCATTGCTCGAACGGCGACCTTTCCATTGGCGGCGGCGAATTGTGGGTTGAACTTTGTGAGGAGTGGTCAGATTTCGGGAACGGCGATTCTCATTCCACAAGTCAACGCTCGCAGCATCAAACCCCATCATGCTCATAGTGAATCGAAGTGGGGTTGATTGAGATCAATGCCGCATCAGACAGAATTGCTCAAATGTAAAAATGGAGGCTTATGCCATGAAGAAGAAACTGCTTGCCTTTGCTGCTGCACTACTGGTGCTGGTCGCTTTTGGCGGCTTTGCCTTCTGGTATTTCATGAGCAAACCTCTCTATGAGCCAGGTATGGTGCACGCCGAGCTTAACCTCCGGGGCCCTTTGGTGCCGCCGCCGCAGGCCAATGACGCCGATTTCTGGAACGTCGAAAAAGATATTCGACTCTATCACTTTGCGGCAGGTGAAGGCCCGAACGTGCTTATTATCCATGGCGGTCCAGGTCAACCATCCAGTGGCCCCTGGCCTGGGCTACAGGCGCTGACGAATGACTATCGCTTCGTATATTATGACCAGCGCGGTTGCGGTAGATCTACGCGACCTTTCGACAAATTTGCGAATCCCTCGGACTTCTACAGTAACCTGAAAACGCTGGACCAAACCCTTGGCATCGGCGCACAAGTGGCTGACATCGAACGCATCCGAAAAATTTTAGGCGAAGACAAGTTGGTCCTGATTGGACATTCGTTTGGCGGCTTACTAGCTTCGCTCTATGCGGCGGAGTTTCCCGATCACGTTAAGGCATTGATCCTTGTGTCGCCGGCTGATCTGCTGGTTATGCCTCAGCAAGATATCGCATTCTTCGATGAGATCAATAATCGATTGCCACCGGAGATGAAGAGCGAATACGGAGACTATTTGAAGCGTTACCTCGACTTCAGCGGAATATTTTCCAAGAGTGAGGCAGAACTCCAGTCCCTCAACGCTGAATTCGGCAAGTATTATTGGGCCGCGGCCAAGGCTAGCGGTTTGCCGGTACCTGTCGAGCAAAATTCAAGTGCGGGTGGCGGTTGGATGGTCCAGGCCATGTATTTCAGCATGGGTTTGAAGCATGACTACCGCGCAGCACTCAAAAGCGTGAAAGCGCCGGTGCTTGTAATCCATGGTGCAAATGACCTGCAACCGGAAAAGGTAAGCCGCGCTTACGTCGAAGCATTCACCAACGCGAAGCTGGAGGTCATACCTCAAGCTGGCCATTTCTCCTTCCTTGATAAGCCGGAGGAGTTCTCAGCAACCATTAGCCGCTTTTTGGCCGAAGTGAAGTAGCGTCAAATATCACATAGGATTCATCACTGCATAAAGCCGATCGCCAAAGACAACAAATTTGGCAGAAAATCTTGAACAAATTTCATTTTGACCTTCATGCGACCTGTTGCCCATCAAGTGCGTCCAGATAGCTCAGAATTAATTCTCGTAGTGATCCGCGACCAACCGATTGAGCAGTCGCACACCCCAGCCCGAGGCCCAGCTTTGATTAATGGGAGTCTTGATGGAGTCCATGGCGGTTCCTGCCACGTCCAAATGGGCCCAGGGAACCTTGTTCACGAAGCGCTGGAGGAATTGGGCGGCAGTGATGGAGCCCGCATTGCGGCCGCCGATATTCTTCATGTCGGCCACGTCGTGGTCGATCAACTTGTCGTATTCGGCGGTGAGCGGCATGCGCCAGACCTTTTCGCCCGTGGCAGTACCTGCCTCAGCAAGGCGTACCGACAGCTCATCATTGTTCGAAAATAATCCAGCATGTTCCTTGCCAAGGGCCACAAGGATTGCGCCGGTGAGGGTCGCCAGGTTCACCATGAACTTTGGCTTGAAGCGGTTCTGGATGTACCAGAGCACGTCGGCGAGGACGAGCCGGCCTTCGGCATCGGTGTTGAGCACGGCAATGGTCTGGCCCGACATGGACTTCACCACATCGCCGGGGCGCTGGGCCTTTCCATCAATGGCATTTTCCACGATACCGATGGCGCCTATGGCATTGACCTTGGCCTTGCGCTTGGCCAGCGCCAGCATCAAGCCGGTGACACATGCGGCACCGCCCATGTCCCCCTTCATGTCTTCCATGCCGGCGGCCGGCTTGATGGATATGCCGCCCGTGTCGAAGGTGACGCCCTTGCCGATGAAGGCCACGGGCTTGTCGCCCTTCTTGCCGCCATTCCACCTCATGACCACCAGGCGGGCCTCATGGGGCGAGCCCTGGGCAACGCCGAGCAAGGCATTCATGCCAAGTTTTTTCATTTGGGCTGGATTCAAGATTTCAACCTTGACACCGCTCTTGGTCAAGGCCTTGGCGCGGGACGCAAATTCGATTGGAAACAGGATATTTGCCGGTTCGTTCACGAGGTTGCGAGCAAGATGGACACCTTCGCGGATAGCACTCAGGGGTCCAAATGCCGCTTTGGCCTTTGCCGCCACGGTTGACAGAATGGTCAGTTCATCGATTGCACCATTCTTTTCGGGCTTCTTGCTCTTGTATCCGTCAAAACTGTAGATCCGCAAACTTGCCCCTGAAGCGATCAAGGCGGCAGCGTCTTCAGGCTTCACTTTCGTCTTGGAAGCAAGCTCTATGACGATGCCGGCGGCCTTTGCCTTGGCGCTTTGCAACGCCCCGGCCATCACGCCGCCGAGCAGTTCCACTTCCTTTTCGCCCAACGAATCGGCGGCGCCCATCCCAATGATCAAAATGCGGTCGAAGCCGCCGCCCGGGGCCAGACAATCCAGGACAGAATCACGTTTCCCCTCGAATTTGGCGGCCTTGATGGCTCTGGTAAGCTGGCCGTTGCAACGCTTGTCGGCAAGGACGCCTTGGGCAAGGAGCTTTCCGCCTTCATCGGCGAGCACAACGAGGATTCCAGATTTGGGCAGGGCAGCTCCGGCGAAGTTTATTTTCATGATTTATTCCATTGATTTGCTTACGCAATTGCTTAGCTGCTCCGGTCACGATGCACAACAGCGGCAGTTTTCCCGGGTTGCCATAATCATGCCCTTTCAGGACCACGTTGATATCTCAAAAAGTTAGAATTCTCCGCTTCCCGAGGCCTGTGAAACCAGTTAAGAAAGTGTAATGTTTAGTGATTGATTGGCAGGAAACGTGAAATCTGCGGCAATTCCAAGAGAGTCGGCGTTTGGCATGGGGACTGCGATGTCCCGCGGCGCGTTGCTGGTTTGCGTAAGCTTGGTGTCAATGGTCATGGCCGCGCCGGCCACGCAAGCCATTGTCAAAAAGGAATTCATCAAGCCGATCTTGAAAAAACCCGTCGCCGGCACGCGGGTTGATGTTGATGCGGACCGCATAGCCTTTGACTCCAAAAGCAAGACGGCGACGGCCACGGGAACCGTAAGGATCACCTATGGTCCCTACACCTTGGTCGCCACGAAGGTGGTCTATAATCAGGATACCGACGACTTCAAAGCCAACGGCTCAGTCGAGCTACGTGAGCCCAATGGCAATATCCTGCAGGCTGAAACTGCTGCCCTCCGCAACAAGTTCAAGGAAGGGTTCGCCAAACATCTGCGAGCCCTGCTCACCAATGACGTGACGATCACGGCGGAATACGCCACCCGCAAACTGGGCGGCATCACAATCTATGAGCATGCGAGCTATACGGCCTGCAAGGATTGCTCCACCAAGGGTGGCGCGCCGTTGTGGGAAATTACCACAACAAAGACGGTTCACGACGAGAAGGCAAAAAACCTCTACCTTACTGATCCAACGCTAAGGTTCGGCGGCGTTCCGGTTGCCTGGTTGCCCTATGCTTCAATGCCAGACCCAACGGTAAAGCGGCGCACGGGTTTTTTGCTGCCCAGCTTCAGCGGCGGCGGAACTTACGGTTTCGGCGTGACTACCCCCTATTTCCTGGAGCTTGGCCCGAGTGCTGACCTGACTTTCCGCCCAATGTGGACCACCAAGCAAGGACCCGTGGCCGATGTGGAGTTTCGCCAGCGCCTGAAATCGGGAAGCTATAATGTTCGCGGTTATGGCGTTTACCAGTTGACCGAGGCCGAGGCACCGGGGGACACAAAATGGCGCGGCGCGGCAACTACCGCGGGTGATTTCAAACTGAACGACACCTGGGACTGGGGTTGGGACGGAACCCTTACGAGCGACAAGACCTTCCTCAAGAAGTATGATTTTGACGACCGGGACCTCGCCACCAGCAAGGTCTATCTAACCGGAATGGATGACCGGAGCTATTTTTCGGCCCAGGCGCTGCATTTCAGAACTTTGTCCCTGGTCGAAGACCAGAGCACGTTTCCAACCGCCCTGCCCTACATCAATTCGGAATATACTTTCGATCAGGCTGTACTCGGCGGCGAGCTGAGCTTTGATGCAAGCGCCTATTCACTCTCGCGTGACGAGGCTAATACGCCTTACGCAACAATCAATCATGGCACTGACCAGACGCGGGCTGTCACCAACGTCAACTGGCAAAAGCAGATGACAACGGGTATGGGCCAAGTGATCACGCCTTTTGCGAAGGTGCGCAGCGATCTCTATGTTGCAAACAATGTGCCCGACGAAATCGGCGGCTTTCGCGACGAACAGGTCATAGGCCGGGTCTTGCCGTCCGCCGGGATTGACATGCGCTGGCCCTTCATTGCCTCCTATGACTCTGGCCAGAGCATCATCACACCGGTTTTCCAGGCAATCGCAGCGACGAACGAAACCGATGCAGACAAAATTGGCAACGAAGACGCTATTTCCCTGAATTTTGACAGCAGCAGCCTTTTTCTGAATGACCGCTTTACTGGCCAGGACCGCTACGAAGGCGGCACCCGGACCAATGTCGGCCTGCTCTATTCGTTCCTTGGCAACAACGGCGGCTTTGCCCGGGTAAGCCTTGGCGAATCCTTCCACATTGCCGGCCAGAACAGTTTTGACCTGAATTCCGGGCTCGACGGCACCAAATCCGATCTGGTCGGCGCTGTTGTCTTCCAACCTTGGGACAGTCTTGGCCTTTCCTACCAGGCGCGGGTGGAAGAGGACCTTTCCAATATAAACGTCCAGGAGGCATTTGCCAACTTCACCATGGACAGTCTGTCGGCCTCCCTGGGTTACGTTTATCTCGACAGCGCGCCAAGTGCCGGCCGTATCGACACCATTGAACAGATT